>JAYTZS010000383.1:0-20986 GCA_043741885.1 Bdellovibrio sp.
TTACAATCGAGCCGGTGAAAATAAAAAACCGGCGAGGATTCTTGTCTTTTCTCTGATTCACGGAGATGAAACTCCAGCCGGGAGCGTCGGTCGCTTTTGGATGGAACGCTTAGAGACAATCGCACCTCGAAATAGCTGGCGAGTGGTGCCTATTTTGAATCCTGATGGTTTGCTTCAAAAAACTAGGACGAATGCCAACTAGTGGACCTCAATCGAAATTTTCCAACCGAAGACTGGAACGACAAAGCACTCGATTTCTGGAAAAAAGATTCGAAATCCAATCCTCGCCGATTTCCTGGCAATGTCTCAGCAAGCGAACCAGAAACAAAATGCGCTTTGGAACACTTAAAAGATTTTAAACCAGACTTTGTCGTATCTATCCACACTCCATTGAAAGTTCTCGATTACGACGGGCCTAAAGTGAAGCCCCCAAAATTTGACTATCTTCCTTGGAAGTCATTAGGCCATTACCCCGGCAGCCTCGGACGCTACATGTGGTTCGAACGCAAAGTGCCCGTCTTGACCATGGAATTGAAAGACGATCTTCCCACCAGCAATGCCCCATGGTTGCAATTGCAAGATGTGATAGGAGTTCTGGTCGGTCTTGAGAATTTCTCTGAAAAAGAACGAGAGCACGCCGTCTCTCCGAAATAACTAAGAGGCTGTTTCAGATTTAAAACTGCAAGGCGCAAGGAGGAGAGCGTACGCCTGTACGCCGACGACGCGGCAACGCTGCCAGTTTTGAATCTGAAATTGCCTCTAAAACACCAATCAATGTGCGGAAGTTATGGCTGTGTTTACGGGCGTTCTACCTTCAGAAGCACTTATCTTAAAATTGGCGAGTATTTTTCCGAAATCTGTTGGCGAAGATTTTCAATCCATGGCTTCAGATCGGTTTCTGCAGTTAGTTTAGTTTCCTCGAGAAATTCAAGTTCTACATTTGCCGATTGCATTGCCAAAATCCGCTTTGCCGCTTCGACAAAAGTTTGTTCTCCATACCAACAAACATAGTCTCTCCATCGAGCTGACATCGGCTCGCTATTGACTTGACGATAATTGATGACCATCGGCAGGACTGGAGTGTTTGTCCCTACCGCTGAAGCCAGCATGGCTTTTTTAAACGGGAGTAGCTTCTCTCCATTGGAGGATGTGCCTTCTGGATAAAGTGCCACATTGAATTTCTGTTCTAAAACCTTTCGGATTTGCTCAATGTCTTGACGGATCTGAGATCGATTTCTTCGTTCAACGTAAAGACAGCCGGCCATTTCAGTTAGAAATCCGAGGCCAGGAGATTTTTTCATTTCGACTGAGGTGATAAAAAGACTTGGGCAGATCGAGGACAAAACAAAAATGTCCAGAAAGCCCAGATGATTCCCAACCAACAAATAGTTTTTTTCCAAAGATGGTGGGCGGATCACTTTCACATGAATATTCAAAATCTTTAGACTGAGTCGCGACACCTTAGAAACTGTTTGAATCAAATGCTGGCGGCGTCGGACCACATTCCGAGTCCATACCCGCCAAAAAATGCAAATCGCTACATAAATGATAATCAGGATCGCGAAGAGAAATCCTTTCCGTACTGTTCGCAAAAAAATTGAAATTGGATTCATGTCTTTCCATTCAGGACAAGCGAAGCAGCTTTTCGCAGACGATCCATTGGCGCTTGCCAGTCTTCGCTGGAATGAAATGCTTGGATTCGAAAATACAAAGCTTGAACTGAAATATTTTCTGATAGCCTTCTCAATTCAGAGTAAAGACATCGAGAAGCCAAGGCGGCGTCCGGCGGAAGATGAATTTCTTGGATTTTTTGGAGATTTTTTGGTTTTCGAATTTGCACAGATTCAATTTCATCCGGCAACTGAGCGAGTTGGGTCTGAGTCTGTTCGAGAATCTGCGTTTCAGTCAGAGTTTCATCTGCCACTAGGATCAACGGAATTTCCGGCATGTAGTGATGTTTCATTTGGCCTGGAGCTGCTATTTTATCAGCAGGTTCCACAAACTGAAATTTAAATTTTGGTTTCAGAGATTGCTCGATTTCAGATTCGGTCACTTGACCAGCTCGTAACAAACTGAGCCCGTAAAAATCTTTTTCATCACGCTGCACTGAGATCACAGTGGATTCCAATCCCACTTCACACGGGCCACCGTCCATTATCAGAAAAGACCCACCAGGAAATTCGCTTCGCACATGTTCCGCTGTGGTAGGGCTGGTCCTGCCAAACCGGTTGGCACTTGGCGCGGCCAAGGGAACCCCCAAGAGATCAATCAGGCTCAGTGCAAGAGAATGCTTCGGCATGCGAATACCAACGGTTTGTAGGCCTGAGGTGATTAGTGGACTGATCAGTGAGCTTTTTGGTAAAACTAAAGTCAAAGGGCCTGGCCAAAAATGCTCAGCCAGGAAATCGGCCAGCGGACTCCAATCCTTGGTCATTTTTTTTGCCATGGATTTACTGGAAACATGAACGATCAGCGGATCGAAAAACGGCCGCTTTTTAGTCGTAAATATTTTTTCGATCGCACTTTCCGAATCAATAGCAGCGGCCAATCCGTAGACAGTTTCGGTCGGTATCGCAACCAATTGGCCCAACTTGAGCTGTTGCACGGCTTCTTCCAGAGTCGGTTTCGAACTTTCCATCGTGTTCTCAGAGTTAGCACAAGCCCACAGAGCCTAGCCAGTTATTTTTGTTGCAAGAGCTCTGAGGGCTTTTCCAAAATGACCTGCCGAGAGACCAACCACAGAATCGCCACAGAAAGGCCGGTCACGATGAAGATGATCAAGCAAGGCCAAGTAAGATCGAATTTGTAGGTACCTTCGAAGAGCAACCAAGACAAGATCCACGACACCGCCAGACTGATGAGGGCACCAAAAAAAGAAGCTAAAAATCCAAGCAAGCCAAACTCAAAAACTAGATATTGAAACAACGACTGGTGAGAGGCACCAAATATTTTCAAAAGGTTTAAATCCCAACTGCGTCTTCGGACTTCATAATTAGCAATGGAGAATAAGACGACAAAGCCTGCCAATAATGAGAGCCCGGCCATCAATTCGAGGGACCAGGCCATTTTATTTGAAACCTCCATGACTTTTTCAATCACTCGGGCCACATCAATCATGGAAACATTTGAGAATCTTTTCACCAGACTGTTTTGAATTTCTGGAACTTGAGCGGGCGGTGCTGAAATCGAACCGAGAATGGTTTTCGGGGCCTCGTCGAGAACACCTGATTGCATTTGAATAAAGAAATTCGGCTGAAACGAGTTCCACCTAACCGAGCGCAAATTGACGATTTCACCTTCGATTTCGACTCCTTGAATCTCGAAGGTGATATGATCTTTTAATTTTAAACTCATTTGGTCGGCGAATCGGTATTCGACGGAAAGCTCAGCGGGTTTTTTATTTTCAGGGTTAAACTTGCCTGAGAAATCTCGACCTTCCTTCAAGCTCTCAGAACTGGATAAATGATCTCGGTAAGTTAAATTCACTGTGCGATTGCGCAATCGTGCTTTGTTTTCTTCTTCTCGGGTTTTGAATTGTCCTTCTTCATCTTCTCTTTCGAACTCCTGTTCATTAATTTTAACGATACGGGCTCGAATCATTGGCGACACTTGAGCCAATGTGAGATTTTTTTCTGCCAAAAACTGTTTCAAGGGTTCTAGTTGTTCGTCTTGAATATCAAACAAGAACAAAGACGGCAGTTTTAAATTTTGTGGAGCTGCCAAGTCTTCTTTTAGGCCGACTTTCAATTGCGGCAAGAGATTCATCAAGACAGTTCCCAGCCCCAAGGAGACAAGCACTGCCAAACTTGAAAGCTGGCGCCGACTGAGACTGAGCAAAGCTTGGCGCAAGGTCCATGGCTGTTGAACTTGAATGTAGCGTATGAGTTTTAAGCAAATCCATCCTAAAATCCAGAGTGCTAACAGAGATCCCAAAAAAATTGCGACAAATTGACTGCCGATCTTTAAGGATTGAGCCTGCCAAACTGATAAGATCCAATAGAGAAAAAGACTTGGCAGAAACAATAGAAAATCTAACCACTTCCCGGTGGCAGTGATTTCTGCTCCTTCAGTCAAAAGATTCGAAGTTTGCAGTCTTTCGGTTGGCTTTAAAAAGGGATTACCTATCAGCAAACTTCCTGCGATTCCCATGACTAGCGACAAAAATGCCGTCTTTAAGGACATTGAAACCGGCACAGCAACCGGAGTCAGGGCTTTCAAAGCTCCAGTTAAAATCGGCAATGACAATGCTGCTCCCAACAGACTGAGCAAGGAAGCTCCGAAGCCCAACAAAGCCAGATGAAGCAAATAAATTTTCTGAGCTTTTTTTTTGCTCAGACCTAAGGAGTTCAGAATCGCAATATCGTAAAATCTCGAGTAAATAAAACTTCGAAAAAGATAAGCCGAGCCAAGTCCAGCCAAAAACAGGGCAACTAGCGATACCAAGCCCAGATAATCAGACAGATATTTCAAGGCCCTTCCGGAATCTTCTGCAGCTGAGGTGTAATTTTCAATTTGGATAGCTGGGTCAGATATTTCACTTCGCAAGTTTTGCACGAGCTGAGCGGAATCGGTTTGAGGTGGAAGTTTAAACAGATCTGTTTCACCCATTGTGGTTCCAAGTGCCACCAGTTTCGACTGTTTCAATTGCTCAATTCCAATATAAACTTTCGCTGCGATAGTCGACATGCGAAATCCTTGAGAGCTGTCCTCTTCGACAGTGTCAGCAATCTGATAAGGCTCATCTCCGATTTTCATCTTCTGGCCAATTTTCAAATTGAGCTGCCCTAAAAGTTCAGGCGAAATCCAAACAATCTTTTTATCGTTTAAAGTTTGCGCCCCACCTTGAGTAACGACCTGCCCGCTTCCAAGCTTGAGGCTCCCATAAAAAGGATAGTTGTTATCAACGGCTTTCAATTGAACCAGCCGAGAGCTGTCCGCCGAGGCCACCATAGAAAACAATTCCCAGACTCGAGATTGAGGAATTCCACTGCCAACCAAATTTTGAAAATCTTCACGCTCTTCGGGTGAAAACATTTTTCGCGCTGAAATAGAGACGTCGGCTGAGAGAAAGGATTTGGCGTTCTCTTGGAAGCTTCGATCAAGCGAAGTCTTAAAAGTGTCGAGACAAAGAAATCCAATCAACCCAATGCTCAAATTGAAAATGAAAAACAAATTGAATTTGATCTGCCTCCTTAGTTCTCGAACGGCCCAAGTCCAAATCACAGAGCACCGTTTTTAAGAACTAGCTGTCGATCACATTTCAATGCCAAAACTTCGCTGTGAGTCACCAAAATCGTCGTCACCTTGTTCGCACGAGCAACTTCAAAAAACACAGACATTACTTTTTGGCCGGTATCAGTGTCGAGATTTCCGCTAGGTTCATCCGCTAAAAGAATTTCCGGCTTGCCGACAAGAGCTCTGGCAATCGCCACCCGCTGGCACTCTCCCCCACTCATTTGATTGGGCATATGATGCAGGCGGTGACTCAATCCCATTTGCTCTAAAAGTGCTCGAGCCCTTTCTTGGCGATTCTTTTCCTGCCAAATTTCTAGCGGCAGCATCACATTTTCCAAAGCTGTCAGGTGCGGAAACAAATGAAATTGCTGGAAAACGATGCCAATTTTTTTCCCGCGGAATAAAGTCATTTCTTCTTCGCTGAGCTGAGAAATGTCCTTACCGGAAATCAGAATCTGACCTGAAGTGGGCCGATCAAGGCCTGCTAGGAGACTGAGCAAAGTTGATTTTCCACTCCCAGACTGCCCAACCACTGCAACCACTTCTGAACTTTGAATTTCAGCCGAAAGGCCTTTGAGAACTTTGATTTCAGAGTCACCTTGACGGTAGTTTTTGCTAACTGATTGAAGTCGGAGACTCATAGAAGGTCCCTGATTGATTTGTAAACGAGTTCGGCAACAATTTCGTGTCCTTTCTCATTGGGATGAAGTCCATCAGCTAAAACCAAATCAGGATGAAGTGCGACTCCTTCCAGAAGAAAAGGAATCTTCCGTAGTTTGTATTTCTCTGCAAGATGAGTGTACATATCGGAAAATTGCTTGCGGTACTGAGCTCCATAATTTAATGGCAAGAGCATTCCAGCAATCACAACTTGGACATTTTCCTTTTGAGCAATTTCAATTGTCTCTGAGAGGTTTTTCTCAGTGTCCTTGAGATTCAAACCTCGCAAGCCGTCATTGGCACCTAAAGCTAAAACCATCAGATCTGGTTTTGTTTTCATTTGCCACTTGATTCGAGAAGGACCGCTTGCAGAAGTCGAACCGCTAATTCCGGCATTGATCACTTGCCAATTCTTACCACTGGCTTTGATTTTCTTTTCCACCAGTGCTGGAAATGCAGCCTTGGGAGAAATGCCGTAGCCCTCGGTCAAAGAGTCACCCAACATCAAGAGTCGCTTCCCTGCACTCTCGGCCTGCAGCCGGGGACTGAGGATGAGACCAAGATTGAGGCTCATAAGGAATAGAATTATAAAACTAAGGGTAGGATTTCTGGGTGGGGGGATCAGGATTTTCATAAGACCTCGCAGACGGCTATTATTGCGAGGTATAAAAAAAGGCGCAAGCTTTAGGCGCGCATATTGTTGTATTGAAGCGGGACGGAAAATCCCTTCGACTTGACGAAGGCAATGGTCTCTTGCAAGTCGTCTATACTCTTGGAAGTGACCCGGACCTGGTCTTCCATGATTTGAGCTTGCACTTTCAATTTGGAATCTTTGATTGCTTTCACGATTTCTTTGGCTACTTCTTTTTCGATTCCTTGAACAATTTTGACTTTCTGCCGCAAAAGAGACCCGCCAGCTGGTTCAATTTCAGCAAACTCGAGAGATTTGATATCAATCCCGCGGCGGTGCATTTTACTTTGCAGCACATCTTTCATCGCTCCCATTTTGTATTCATCATCGCCGATCAAGGTCATTTCTTTTTTGTCCCACTTGATTTCGCTTTTGCTGCCACGGAAGTCATAGCGCTGCTCGATTTCTTTCATCGCCTGGTTCACAGCATTGTCGACTTCTTGCATGTTCACTTCAGAAACAATATCAAATGATGGCATGATCAAAAACCTCAGATCTAGTGGTGATGTCCGCCGGCACCGTGAGCATGCCCATGCGCCAGTTCTTCATTGGTCGCTTCACGCGAGTCCGTCAATTCAACATCAAATTCCAAATCTTGCCCGGCCAAAGGATGATTTCCATCCAAGGTGACGACTTCATCAGAGATGTTGGTGACTCGAACAACTTTCATCTGATCCTGCAATTGCAATTGCAAGAAAGCACCGATTTCCACATCCAGATGAGCCAGTTCTTTTTTGGGCACTTCCATCACCATGTTCGGCTCGGTCAATCCATAAGCGTCTTTGGCCGCCAACTTGACGTTCTTTTTCTGGCCAATAAGCATGCCCTTGATCTCGTCTTCGAGCGCTGGAATGATTTGGCCAGAACCCTCGAGGAACGCCAAAGGCGCGTCAGTCGAGGCATCCAGGACCTGGCCCTGAGTGTCTTTCAAAGTGTAATTGAAGCTAATCACGCGTTTTTTCATAGATCCTCCCAAAGAATCTTTTTAGGCTTCCATAAATCATTCTTATTCTGTCTCATCAAGCGAAATCGACTTGAAAATGCCTGGTTTTGCGGCAATCCTATAAGGGTATGCAGGTTGATTCCTTGAGACCTCACGCCCTTCAAAAAAAGATCACCTCAGCTCGCTCACTGCTGCTGAATGCTACCTACGAACCCATGAAAATCATCTCTTGGCAAAAAGCTCTTGTTCTGTGGTTCCAAGATAAAGTCGAAATTGTTGAGCACCACAATTTGTTTGTGCGCAGTGTGCAGGCCACTTTTCAAGTTCCTTCAGTTCTTAAACTCAAACGCTATATCCGGCCACGCTCTTTAGGAGCCGTGCGCTTCTGCCGCGAGAACGTTTACATTCGTGACAACTTCACTTGCCAGTACTGTGGCCACCATTTGTCAGCGAAAGTTTTAACTTTGGATCATGTCGTACCTGTCTCAAAAGCGGGACCCAAAAGTTGGACAAATGTTGTGACTGCTTGCCGAGATTGCAATCAAACCAAAGCGAATCGGACTCCGGCCACGGCTGGTATGCCTCTTTTGAAAGAACCCATGGCTCCGTCTTGGCTTCCGTCTCGAGAGCTCGATGCAAAAAAGGGGCAGTTCCCTTCGGCGTGGCTTCAGTATTTGCAGTACAAAGCTGGCTGAGTCACAGTCTTTAGACTCTCGAGCCTTTGCTTGATATCCCTGGAGTGGGGCCTCACAAAGTCATGTACAAGTATTTGTCCTAGCTATATTCTGGTTTGAATGAATTCACCAGAAACACAAAAGCTCCTATTGCAAAAATTGACCGAAACAATCAGCGAGACCAATGGGATTTCGCTTTCCGACACTTTGAGCTTGCTGGCCGACAGCGGAGTGCATGAGTCCAGTCCTCCGGCGCATGCTCAGATTCAAGAATTTCAGATGCTGCTCTCCGATTTTCATCAGAATAAGATTCCGATTCATATACTGATGGATCATCCTTTGAATAAAATTTTATTTCAGTTCTTTAAAAAATTTCCACTCAAATATTCAGAAGAGCATATTCATCTGACCGGAGCAATGACAGCTGAATTCATCTACCCTCGTTTAAAAAAATTAATCGAGGGGCCACACCAAGAAGTATACAAAAAGAAAATCACCGAAGTCTATGGCCCCCAAGCTTGGCCGATTCGTTCAGTTGCCGACGTGGACCGTTTGATTCGCCTTCAGGAAGCTGAAGGTTTTCTCACTTATTTGAAGATTCTCTATTTGCCTAAGCTAATTTTGGTTGATCGAAAGGCACATGAAGAAAGTTCTTTTCACATGGCTGAAGAACTTTATCATAATTTTAATGTGGGTAAAATTCGCCTGAAGTTTTCATTGAGCCGGGCTTCTTCGAGCTCAACCGATCAGATTCCGGGTGCTGATGATGTCTCTCCTGAAGATGTTGTGTTGGGAATTTATGAAGGCTTCAAAAAATTTCAAAATGCTTACCCAGATTTCAATTTCACTCTCTCGCCATCCTTTCGGAAAGAAGCTAGTTTTTTCGATGCGCAAAAATATAAAACTCGAAAAGAACATTTCGAAGCCCAGATCAACGAACTTGTGCGTTTGTTGGACAAATATCCTTTTCTTCAACCCCATCTGACCGACGTTGATACTGTTGGAAGCGAAAATGATCTTTATCGGAAAGAGCATTTCAATGAGTTCCAAAAGGGATTTCGTAAACTTCAGTACCGCGGATTTAAAATCAGATCACATCATGGCGAGACTTTTCACACTCTGAAAAAGGGCGTCCAGGCCGTCGACAATGCAATGAATATTTGGCATATCGATACTTTGGAACATGGCTTGTCTTTGGGGATCAATCCAAATTTGTACTTTCATAAACTGTATCAGAAAGTTATGCAGAAAAATGAAAAAGGGTTGGCCCTAACTGCCAAAGATCCAGAGTATCCAGAGTTGATCGAGCTTGACTGGCGCAGCTACAAGCCCGTGCTTGAGAAGCTTCTGCTCGGACAAAAATTAAGCGAGGATGAGCGGATCCATTTCGTAAAAGCTAAGTTTCACACTGCGAGAGAAGTCGAACACTACCAGCACGATGTGCTCAATCGGTTGATTCAAAAAGGTGTTTCGCTAGTTTCATTGCCTTCATCGAATAACAAGCTGACAGGTCAGTTTGACGATTACAAAGATCATCCGTTTTCCTGGTGGGAGAAAAAGGGCGTTCAATTGGGAGTCGGCACCGACAACTATATTACTTTGAACACGAATTTCATTCAAGAGATGCTGATTGTGCTTTACACAGATCCGACGGATTTAAAAATCACTAAGCTATTGATGGTAACGACCGGTGAAAACCGCCGAGCTTATATCAGTCACCTTTTATGGAAAATGCGCAAAGGAGTCTAGTGACAAAGAAACTCCAACCATTTCTTAATCGGAAAATGTTCATCATTTTATTGATGGGTTTTTCATCTGGCTTGCCGCTTGCCTTGACTGCAGGAACTCTGCAAGCTTGGCTCGCTTCTGAAGAATTGTCTTTAAGTACGATCGGAATTTTCGGCTTGGTTGGTCTGCCGTACTCTTTCAAATTTATCTGGGCTCCCCTTATGGATCGCTTCACTCTGAACTCGCTGGGGCGGCGACGAAGTTGGATGATGATGTCGCAGGTTCTGTTGATTTTATCCGTGGCTTTAATGGGGTTTTGCCAACCGCAAAATGGCCTTCTTTTCCTAGCCATCCTAGCCGTTGCCGTTTCCTTTTTCAGCGCCAGTCAGGACATCGTCTTGGATGCCTGGAGGCGAGAGTCTCTCAGCGATGACGAGCTGGGCTTTGGCTCCTCTGTTCATGTAAACGGATATCTATTTTCCTTTCGAATGATCTCTGGGGCCTTTGCTTTGATACTGTCTGATTTTATACCTTGGAGCCAAGTGTATTTGATCATGGCGCTGTTCCTAGTGACTGGCTTGATAGCGACCTGGCTTGCCGTCGAGCCTCAACTCGCCGTCCGTCAGCCGCGGACTTTTAAAGAGTCGGTGTTTGAACCTTTTATCGACTATTTTTCAAAACCCGGAGCTTGGCTGATTTTGATTTTTATTTTGCTCTACAAATTGGGCGACAACATGGCAGGTCATATGAGCATTCCATTTTACAAGCAAATGGGCTACACCAATTCTGAAATCGGAGCGATATCTAAAGTAATTGGCTGGATTTCGTTGGCCTCAGGAGGGCTGATTGGCGGCGCTTTGATTTACCGCTTGAAACTGATTCCTTCGCTGCTGCTTTTTGGAATTTTTCAAGGAGCCGCGACCATGGGATTTGCGCTGTTGTCCTTGGTCTCAAAAGATCTAACCGCTCTCTCCTTGGTGATTGCAGTGGATAATTTTGCCATTGGCATGGGTACGACAGCATTTGTTGCCTTTATGGCAAGTCTGACGAACAAAAAGTTCACTGCGACTCAGTACGCTCTACTGACCAGTTTTATGGGGATCCCTCGAACGATCATACCTTCATTTACTGGGTATTTAGCGGAAATGATGGGTTGGTTTCCATTCTTTACTTTGTGCACCTTAGCGGCGATCCCTGGCTTGCTGATGATCTATTGGCTTCGCAAATTGGCTTTTTCCGGACACAGCTGACTTCTCTGGTTTATCTCATTTTTTATCTGATTTTTTATCTGATTTAATCTAATCCATATCTACTTGAATTTAAGCTTGTCCTTCTTTTGAAAGCACATAGTTGTCACGAATCCAGATACGAATCACTTTCAAGAAATGATCATTGATTCCGAAAAAGACGAAATGACATTTAAAAGCTCCTTTTTCCAAACTGTCCTCTTCGACAAAATTGCAGGTTGCGAGCAACTCGGGAGCACCGATTTCATAAGGCTGCCACAGCACAATCTCTCGAAAACTGCCCAATTGAATGGGTCGGTTATATTTCATCACGAACCCGGCTTCTGATATTTCGGTCACGGTCACAGGGTTCACTGACTTTAAAACCTCAGAATAACCGACGCCGCGTATTTTGACCGGTTCTGATTTTTCCGAAAGTTGAGGGAACAGACATTTTATTTTTTGCAGAAAGTAAATTCGATCAACTGGCTTGAAGAAGATATCACTGACGAACTCAGCCAGATTTTTCTCTTCCCAATCACTGAAATCTTTTTTAGTTGTAACAACAATTTTAACATCAACATTGAACTTCTGCTTGATAGTATCTTTGACTTCTGTCCATCGCTGTTTCGCATTCGCTCCGAATAACGAGTGACGAGCAATAATCAAGTGCATCGGCTTTTGCAATTTTGAGTTTGCTTGAAAGTAGCTGACCTGTTCCGCTTTGCTGGGCTCGACCAATGTGATGTGAAACTTTGTTGTCTCCTTTTTGACGTCCATCACTCGGATGACAAAGGAAACGTCGTTGAAAGTGACTGTCAGGAGGTTGTCGGTCGCCAGCGCTCCTGTTTGAACATATTTGCGGTACTTGTCTTTCATCTCAGGCGCCATGGCCGCTGCTAACCAATTCGTCTTTGCTTTCAGGTCGACCAAAGGAATGCCAAAAAGCTCCTTAAGGTCTTTCTTATCAGATTCGAGGCTAAGATAAGTGCTGCCACTCATATCAAAAGATAGGACCACCGAATTGGCCCCGCCAAGGGCTTTTAAATTTGGGTCTTTTTCTTCGACGGCCCTGCCTGGATCTAAGTCTGATAAAAAGGAATTGAAGTTGTTGTAATTTGTGACTTTAGCTAATGAGAATGACTTTTCGATCATTCCCTGCATTCCAGACGGCAAGGCTTCTTCCTCGTCCAATAGGATGACATGAAACTCTGGCATACTTCCCATAACTCTATGTAACCATTTGTAGTCATAGTCTTTCAAAGAAAGATCCCTGGTTTTTTTACGTACCCCCGAAATCTGTATTTGATCAGCCGAGAAAAAAGTAAAGGCACAGAGAAACATCTCAGGCTGGGTGGGATGCTTCACAGATTCTCGACAAATTGCAAAAAGTGAGCGATGCCGATTCGACTGAAAAGCCTTCCCATAATATTTCGAAATGGAGCCAGGCTCAATCGGACGGTCACTGCGAGTCACAATCCCAACGTCGGAAATGCTTTCCAAATTGACGTCTTTTAAAAGCTCAACCAAAGCTGTGGTTTTCTGATTAGTCACAGTGTACTTCGAAGGTGGATGGCGGCCATCGATTGCAAAGGTCAGATGCTGAGTCAAAATCAAACGATCAAATGGTTTAAAGATGACGTTGGTGAGGACTTTGTTTTCAAATTCCTTGCGGTTGAATTCTGGACTGTCAAAAGCTGTCAAGACAAAGGCAGTGGGATCTTCTGCCGAGCAAATTTTTCTCTCAATAAAAAACTTTCTGGTTCGACGAATCAAATCCAGATGGGTGGCTCCTAAAAATTCAACTTTTGAAATGATCAAAGAAAGAATGTGAACTTCCTGCTCATTGACGGCGACAGTGGTGGAGGAAAAGGTTGGAACCATTCCACCTTGAGAGATAGCAGCAGGTCCGGTCTTCATCATGTGTCGAACCCACTCGACAAATGTTTCTAGTTTAGGGAAAATTCGAACTTGAATTTTAGGATCTACCGACGCAATAGATTCAACGATTTCTTTCTGAAATTTCAAATCATCTTCTAAAATATAGACGAATCTCATAGTTAAACCTGCAACTCTATTAACTTTTATTATAGCTCAGTTGCTGGCTAACTCCCTAATACCCATTCTCGAAAGTCAGACGAAGGTCTGAGGGTCAAAGGCGAGAAACAGCTTCGAAACGCACAATCAATGTCTCATTTTGAGAGTCATTTTCTCGTCGCAATTGCATCTCAAAAAGACTATTAGAAATTTGGAAAAACTGAATCTGCAGTCCCATTCGAGAGATGTTCATAGGAAATTCTTTAGATTTCGCAAAGATCCGAGATTTTTGATTCCATATTCCAAATAACCTCGAATTGGCAATCATCTGAAATTGCCAATAACTGCTCACAATTTTTTTTTCTCCAGTCAAATCTAGAAACGTCGGCGCATACATCGAAGCTCGGACCACTTGCTTATCGTCAATTTTTCCACAGATAAAACGACTGGAGCCATCGAGAAAGGACTGATGCGACCAGAGCCCTAAGACCTCATTTTTATTTTCTAGATAATAGTCAGCCGACTGAGCGACATAAATCATCGCAGGCAACTGACTCCACAAAATCGGGTTTGCGTTACGAGCAAGCGCCTCCGGTCTCGATTCGCAGGCTTCTAGATGAGCCTTTGCTTGCGAATGAATTGCCCAAATTGAAACTGAAGAAATCACAATCAATGCTCTAAATAAAATTTTCATGTCTTCGGATCTCCTCGACCCATGACCTATCGGTCTAGCCAGACAAAAGATAGAATGGACCTTTGTCGCAAAATCACTTTGTCTCATTCAGAAACATAAAAGAAAATCCGATACTTGAGAAGAATTCATTTAGAATAGAGCTAGGGACAAGGAGAAAACTCTGAAACGAGCACAACAAGGACGACAAAGTAGCTCAGGCTACATTGATTTTGGCCAGTTGGATGGAAACCATCCCTGGATGAAAGTCGTGCCTGAAGGATTCGTGCCTTACCGAGTCCGCGAACTCCAGACTGGCGAAATCGCTTATTTTAATTTTGTCCTAGCTAAAGAAATGGGACTTCTTCCAGCCGATCATGCTCATGTGATGAATGATGATCTAAAAAATAAATTGAGACAGACCTTTTCCATTCAAATCATCAATGAATACGATGAGCTGTCTAAAAGGAAAATCAATCCATCGACAATCAAACCAAATTTGTACATGGCTTCTCGCTACTTGCAGCTTCAGCACTCCAATAAACAGGGCAAAACGTCAGGTGATGGTCGTGGAATTTGGAATGGAGTGGTTGAGCACAAGGGTCGAATTTGGGACGTGAGCTCTCGTGGCACAGGCGTGACTTGCCTCGCACCAGGAGCTGTTGAAGCCAACAAGCCGCTTCGAACTGGAACAGCCGATTTTGGCTATGGGTGTGGTCAAGCAGAAATTGATGAGCTCTACGGCGCCGCTATAATGGCCGAGCTGATGCATTTGCAGGGAATTCGCACCGAGCGAGTCCTCTGCGTGATTGATCTCGGCAAAGGATTCGGTATTGGAGTCCGCGCTGCCCCCAATCTTCTTCGTCCAGCCCATATCTTTATGTATCTCAAACAAAACAGATTTGAAGACTTAAAGAAAAGCGTCGATTACTTTATGGACCGCCAAGTGCAAAATGGAATGTGGAAAAGCAAGCCACGGGGTCCGTCGAAATATGATTATATGGCTGAAGAAATCTGCAAATCTTTTGCCGAGTTCACAGCAAAGCTCGACATCGATTATATTTTTGCCTGGCTTGACTGGGATGGAGACAACGTTCTGGCCGATGCGGGGATTATTGATTATGGCAGTGTTCGCCAATTTGGTTTGAGACATGATCTATACAGATATGACGACGTCGAGAGATTTTCGACAAATTTAAATGAACAAAGAAGCAAAGCTCGGCTGATGTTGCAAGTGTTCGTCCAAATTGCACACTATTTGAAGTCAGGAAAAAAAAGGCCGTTAAAAAGTTTCTCGAAGCACCCGACTGTCCTTCAGTTCAACAAACTATTCTCGCAACACCGAGCTCACCGGATGCTGTACCGAATGGGCTTTCACAGAGACCAGAGGGAAAACATCCTAAAAACTCCTGGGTTGTTCGAACAGTTTGACCGAGAGCACACTTACTTTGAAAAAGCGAAAATCAGCGGAAAAATTGAGAAAGTCCCCGATGGAGTCAATCACCCTCCACTGTTTAATATGCGTTCCTTGCTCAAACATCTTCCGACCTTTTATGCAAAGAATGGAGTTCAAAGCCATCTGAACGATAAAGATTTTTTTAAAATTATTTTATCAAGTTTCGCAAAGACCCAAGATACAAAATTAAGATCGAAACATATTCAGCATATTCAGAATTTTCAAGCTCTCTATAAGCAGCTGCTTCAAGCTGCGTCTGGAGCCCAAAAGCCGCAGCAAATCCTGCGTGGAATTGCAGAACGCTCTCAGGCCATCAATCGTGATGATCGAATCACTGGCAATGCTTTGATTCAAATTGTTTTTGAAATCATCAATCAAGTGAAAAAGGGAATGGAATTTTCTCAGGTTCAAGCTCTGATTGACCAACTGATCTTTGCCAATTTAGGTTTGCCTGAAGTCGATTTATCTCGGTTTCACGAGCAAAAGCCACGCTTGGTAGTACGGCCCGATATTTATTCGAAACTGATGAATCTTGTCAGCGATCACTGCGAAGACATATAATTAATTATCTAATCAATTATCTAATTAATTACCCAGTTACCAGATCGCTGATTACTATACCCTTCTTTCTTCTTTTCGTAGGTCAGTCACATTGCTGAATAAAAATACAAAAAGCCGACTTGTGTGCAATATGCTGCTTGTAAAAAGGCTGCCGCTCACATACTTACCAAAATGTGGCAACCCTACCAAACTGAAGACTTGGGCTTGTACCCAAGCACAAGTAAAGTCGCGCTACTGAACTCAATATCTCACTGACCAAGATCGCGACTTATGAAGACCTGTCTGGCTTCGATCGAGAAGCGGGTCTACACAAAATACCCACTCAAATTAAAAAGATTTCATGCTTGCCGACCAGATTTCAATCAGACGTTTTCTTTCTAATCTTTTTCGCCTTCTTCGGCCGGGTCACCAAGCCGAGGGATTCCAACTGATTTAGGACTAGGTACGCAAGAACATTCTTGAAGTATCTGCCCCAATTGAGAATTCTGGTGAACGGCTGAAGAGTGAAAACTTTGCCAGTGAAATTTTTGTGTTTTCGAATTTTGAGAGCGAGAATGGAGGTCAGTACGCGAATGAAGGCGTTGTAATCCTTGCGGTCTTCGATTTTTATCACACAGTGGATGTGAGACCAGTTCAAAGCCGTGCTGTAGATGCGAATGTGAAATCTCTCAGCGGTGTTTCGAATCAGTTGTTCTAATCGGCGATTTCCTGGACTGAATACACTTTTCAGATCTGACTTTAAGACTAAATGAATCGCATGTTTAGCTGAAAGTGCACGATGACCTTTTCGTTTCCCAACAAGCAGAGAGCCACCGTGTTCTTTTTTAGATTTATTTGATGCCTTGAAATCAGATTCCTGCATGAAATTCCTCGTTCTAGTTCCAGTTAAGTATTCGTATCACAGGTATTTCTCTGAGGTTTTTGCAGCACTTCCAAATGAGTGTGAAATCGCAATTATACGCGCCTTAACACCTTCGCCCTCAAACAATCCCGAGGCGGGCAAAGGAAATTTTTAAAAACAAATGGATCTTTTCTCCTGCGTAAAGCTAGAGAGCGAAATAACCTGTCAACAGAAATCTGCAGTAACAAACCTGCTACCTACATAATTAACAAAAGGAGAGGATAAATAAATAATTATTCACAGAAAATCATGCTGTGCCGCGGTTGTGACGTGTAAACAACAGAACCGATCAATGAAAGAGTTAAATTTATTGCTGCTTTTCTCGGATTGATTGTTGATCTCTATAGGATCTACAATTTCAGTAGAAACATTGGCTACAAGTGGTCCTCTATCTTGAATAAACGGGTCCAGTGTTATTTGAAATTAACCGACACTCAGTCAGTCCCGGAAATTTATACCAGGTAATTGTCACTTCTCAATAAAATCCAGTTATCCACATTTTACCCACTCTCTATAGAAAGGTAATTACTTTTGAACCTGGGCAATTTTGTCTTGCACCCATTTGCGGATGATCGGGAATTCTTTTTCTTCAAACACATGCTCTTTGTCCGATTCGACAAATTCAACTTTTAAGCCGGCAGATCTCAATTTTTCGACGCCAAACTTGGTATCTCCAATAGCCAGAACATCATCTTGATGCCCGTGGGTCAAAAGCCAAGGAGTTCCAACATTCTTCTGAAGATTCTGCTTCCAGCGCGGGAAAAAGTGAAAGTAGCCACTGATTCCGACTATCCCACCCAATTTCCGAGGGTAATGCAAGGCCACATCGGCGCTAACCAGGCACCCTTGAGAAAAGCCAAGTAAAAAAATATTTTCAGGCTTCCAACCTTGTTCTTCAAGCTCATTGAGAAGCTGCAGCATCTTGGCACGGATTCTGAGAACTCCACCTTTTTGATGCGGGGGCTCGCCGTACCACGAATAACCATTTAGATATTTTTTGGGAGCATTCAATAAGAGATAATTCATTTGCGGAATTCGCAGCTCTTCATCGAATCCTAAAAAGGGTTTCAAGGAATCGCCTTTTCCATGCAAAACGACCATCAAGCGATCAGAAGATCTCTTGGCCTTGATAAACTTTGATTTAAAGAGATCCGTTTCGATCATTTTTAACTCCACAAGAAAGAATGGCCTGAGCTTTTTGCAACTGAGGATCTTCAGATATCCAACTTGGGTTGGCGCTTGCCGGTGCGCCAAAGGCGATCAGTCCATTACGGACCTCATCCGTCGCACTGTCGCAAGATTTGTCGTTCAACCACGACAAGGTTTGTGGTCCCGCCCATGAATCCGAAGGCACCAGAGGATTTAAATAAAGCTCGTCTTCTCGGAGATCGGCCATATTAAAATTCACCTGGATGTCCGGTTGCAGCCCCGTGAGCTGCGGCGTCCAACCCGACGGAAAATAATAAAATCCTTGAGTCTCAAAAAGAGCAATTTTCGAATTGGGCCCCCACACTCGCCCATCCTGAAAAGACCCTTTGCCAAAGGATCTTTCACCGATCAACTTCGCACGATTCAAATCACGCAAAGAACCCGCGACAATCTCAGACGCCGACGCCGAGCCACTGTTGATCAAAATTCCGATTGGGCCTTTGAAAATGGGCTCTTCTTCAGCTGTGTATCTTTCGCTGGCTTTGCTAGAATCCAAATACCGGGTTTCAAACAAAATAGTTCCACGATCGACGAAAAAATTGGCGATGCAAGCTGCCTCTTCAACTTGACCACCTGGGTTGTCTCGCAGGTCCAGTAGCAATCCTTGAATATTCTGTTCTTTCAAAGCAATCAATTTTGTGCGAGTCAGAGCACAGATATTTTTTGAAAATTTATGAATGACGATGAGCCCTAATGGCTTGGTTCCACCAATCAGTTTTGAAACAACGCTCGGGTAAGTTGTTTCTGTTCTTAGAATTTCTAAGTACTTTTGATTTCCAGCTCTGCTAACTTGCAGTCCCAAACGTTGATTGTCTCGCATTCGCAACAGATTATTGACCCGCGAATTCAGCAAAGTCGAAACGCTTTCTCCATTTAAGCTAAGGATGTGATCACCACGCTTCAATCCCGCTGAATCTGCGGGCGATCCCTCATAGACTTTTCGCACAATCAGCTCCTGTTGATTTCGGCGAGCGATAAATCCAGCGTTGGTGTTGCGGCTTTCACTGACCGAGACGACTTCTTCATACATCGAAACAGGCATCAAATACGAATGGGGGTCTTTATAAATTGAAATAAATCCATTGATTCCGCTGGCAATGACGGCAGATCGCTGAGCTGGAATGGCTTTTTTTTCAATCAGGAAATGAAAAAGCTTCACAAATGAAATCTGAGTTTTCTTCGACTCATACAAATCTTTCCAAGGAGAAAGATCCTTCTTTTCAGTCAGTCGTTGTTCCATGTCTTGCTGTCGTATGGTTTGCAGCTCCCCATTTGAATTGAGCATCATATTAAAACGCTCGGCCATCTGCTCAATCGAATTCACGCAGGCCATAAAGTTGGTCGCTGCTACTTCACAGGACTCCGGTGCAAGCAAGGTATCAAGTTCGCTTGGCCCCAAGCCAGTTTCGGCCCAGTACTGATCGATTGATTTGGTTCCGCGATCTACTTTTCGTGACACGCAAGTCGGCGCCAGTAGAAAGATTCCCAAATTCATCAGCAAAAGAGTTTTGGTCAGTCGATTCATTCACATCTTTCTGAAGTGCAGTTCCTAGCCTCAACTTAGCAAGCACTAAGCCACCCTAAGCCTTTGATTTTACGAGAAAAAGCGTCGTTTTTATGAATTGGATTCATGCCTGTCTAGAATATACACAGCGTAGTGACTCTGAAGCCGCGGCCTCCTAAATTAAAACCTGGAGATTTCCTTATGGTTCTAGTCACTGGTGCAAATGGATTTATCGGTAGCGTGATGATTTGGGAACTCAATCAAGCTCAGGCTCCAGTCTTAGCCGCAGTTGACTTGATCCCTCTGACTGCTCGCCCAGATCCGCTAAAAAATAAAAAGTTTGAACATTTTCTTTTGAAGGACGAAATCTGGAATTTTTTAGAGACTCGAGAAGCGATCGATAAGATCACTTGGATCGTGCATATGGGGGCAAACTCGTCGACAACAGAAACTGATGCCGAGTTGCTGAAGGAAATGAACACTAATTACACCCAACGCCTTTTTGAGTGGTGCACTGTTCATCAGAAATGCTTTATTTACGCCAGCAGTGCTGCCACCTATGGCTCTGGAGAGCTCGGCTACGAAGACACAATTGATTCCGAACTTTTAAGGCCTTTGAATCTTTACGGAGAATCAAAAGTTCAATTTGATCGATGGGCTGTTCGACAGACTAAGACTCCTCCAAAATGGTATGGCCTGAAATTTTTCAATGTGTATGGGCCCAACGAATATCATAAAGGCTCCATGACCAGTGTGGTTTTTAAGGCATTTCATCAAATTAAAAAATCCGGCACTCTGCAGCTGTTTAAATCTTATGTTCTTGATTATCAAGATGGAGAGCAGATGCGGGATTTTGTTTATGTGAAAGATGTCACGAACTGGATGGTGGAGTTGATGACAAAAAAACCAGCAAATGGAATTTACAACATGGGCTTCGGCAAAGCTCGGACCTGGAATGCTTTAGGCCAAGCCGCTTTTGCAGCTCTCAATCAACCTGTAAAAATTCAGTATATGAACATGCCGGAAAATTTAAGAGGTCAGTACCAATACTTCACGGAATCCAACATGAGTAAATGGCTCCAAGCCGGGATGTCTGCTCCGAAGTGGCCCCTCGAAAAGGGTGTGGCCGATTACATCCAAAATTACCTGAGCAAAAAAGATCCAGTCTTATGACTACCAATTCAGAGGCCACCACCGCAGCACAGTCTCTCCCACCCCATTTGCAAAAGTACATCGTCAAGCAAGATTACTCTCAGTACACTTCGATTGACCAAGCTTGCTGGCGCTACGTGCTTCGGCAGTTGCGACGATTTCTCTCGGTGCATGCTCACGAAGTTTATCTTGAAGGCTTAGAAAAAACTGGAATTGAAATCGAGCAAATTCCTAAAATCGAAGTCATCAGTTCGAAATTACAAAAATTTGGCTGGAGGGCGTTGCCGGTCAGCGGGTTTATCCCTCCTGCTGCCTTTATGGAACTTCAATCTCTTGGGG
>JAYTZS010000384.1:0-2892 GCA_043741885.1 Bdellovibrio sp.
CACAGTGAAGCAAACCTCGTTGCTCCCAGCGATTGGTCGAAATATTGATATTTTCTTCCATGACGATGGGGTAGCGGCTGAGAATTGCTTCACTGTGAAATCGCTTTGCCACGAATCAAGGAGACTTTGCATATTTTCAATGTTCATCTGGATTTGCTGGAAAGCGGACGCAAGCAGCAGTTCGAACAGATCCTCGAGCGTGCCAAGTCTCATGTTCCCCCGGAAACACCGTTTTTATTTGGTGGCGACTTCAATGACTGGTCACAGTCTCTGCATCCCATGTGCATTGAACATCTAGGTGCGTATGAATCTCACAACGCAGTTCACAACACTTTGGCGAAATCATTTCCAAGCTTCTATCCCCAGCTTGCTCTGGACCGACTGTATTTTAAGCACTTGAAAATCGTCAGTAGTACGACTTTGTCCACGGGCAACTGGTCCGACCTTTCTGATCACCTGCCTCTGCTGGTCGAATTTCAAATCAAACAACAAAAACAGCCTTTGAAGAAGGGCTCCTAACTGGCGCATCGCCTATACCAATAACTCTTGCCTCACTTTGAGACAAAATATTCGGACATTCTTTCTATGGTCCAGGGGCTGCCTTTAATTTTTTGTTGATGTTCCGATAAAGTAGCAGAGGTTCAAATGTCATTGCTTGCTCGATTTCGCAAACCTGGTGGATTTCAGCAGTTGAGAACTTTGATTGAAACCTGTGAACCGACCAAACAAAAAGCTCTTTTGCAACTGATTGCGAGTGAAGATCCCGGCTGGGCTCACTTGGTACAAGTAAAAACCCTTAGCTTCTCTCGGATTTTATCTTGGCCAGTAGAAATTTTAATGGAATTGACTCCGCCACTTCCTGATTTGGCTCTCGCCACGATTTATAAAATGGCCGAAGAGCTTTCTAAATCGCCACAATCTTCACAATCTCGCTCTTCTTCAGAAGCCCCTTTGCATGAAAAATGGCTGCAGAGTTTACCGGCCATCAAGGCTCGTGAAGTGCATTTGCTTTCAACCAACATCAATTTCGCGGCTGGTGACCAAATGGCTGCAGCTATTCGACTGATCCAAACGGCCCGTGAGCTTGAAGCAAAAGGTCAAATTCGTGTTTCACAGTTTGATCCTACTCTCGAGCTAGATAAAGACATTGCCGCATGAGATATCGGTTGCAAGCCGCAGTTTGATCCCAGACAATTAGGCTCATGATGATTTGGAAGTCAGCAATTCTATTGTGGCTGTTGGAAAGCTGTTTTATTTCACCTGCATTCGCCGGTCCCGCCACCCAACATCTCTTTTTCCCGGCGGAAAAGAACAATATTGAAATCTTGCCTCAGCGTTTTGAATATCAGTTGCGCAATAAAGATGAAATTCAAATCGGTGATATTTTGATCGATGCCAATCAAATTGACTTTCAAATTATCAAAAATGAAACAGCCGGTGATTCAAAAATTCGCTTTCGTTGGCCGGCTGGACTCTTGCAATCAGGGGAAATTTCAATCCAAGACAACAGTGGCAAAGGAATTTGGTTTCAAAAGTTTAACAAAACACAGGTTGAGTTGGTGGAAAAAACTCAGACCGAAGACAATCTCCAAACCTCTTTGGCGACCTATCAGACCTCCATAGCCGTCCCCGCTTTGCTTAATTCCATTCGGACTCTGCCATTTTTTCGTTTTTGTGTTCAACACCAAGAACCACTGACCAAAATCTACCTATGCTCAAAAGATCTTTATTTTCAAAGAAGCAAAAATGGCACGGTCGTCGTGCCCAGGGATCGAAGTCGTCCCGAATCCTATGTCGAAATCAACGGTCAAATTGTGAGCCCTCAGGGAATGGTTATTTTGAATGCTCCGGACCAATATGTATCTATGCGAGCATTGATGCTTTCAGGTTCTTCACTTGAATTGAACACCCATATGAAGATGGTCCTATTCAAAGATGTCACTGATTCGGCTGACAAAAAAGAAATTCTCGTTCGTGCTCAAGGAGCCGAGCCGGCCAATGCGAAAGCGGTTGAACATCAATTAGGAGATCTTCCCGACGAGTGGCAAACTCATTTGGATCGGAGCCGTCCGTTTATTTATTTAAAGGGAGAAGGCGATCTGCCATTGCGGCAGGAATTTCTGATCAACGGGAAACTCCGAACCAGTGATATTCAAGTGGAGGTTGTTTCTAAAATCTCTGAAATCATCTCCTCTTCGACCTATACCTTGCTTTTAAAGCCTGCGCCTGGCCTTAAGCTCAAATCAGCCGATGCAAAGACTCAACTGGAGGTGGTTGTGGATCCAGCCACTGGAGCTACCTATAAATGGACTTTACTGGGTCTTGCAAAAGGGCTTTCGAACCGAAGGCTGATCAAAGTTCTTTCTAGCGATCAAGAGTTGATAGCGGCATTCGACATCGATCGGCAGCTTCCACTTCATTTGGACTTCCATTTGATGGCCCCGCTCCTTGCCCAAGTGGAGCTTGCCTACGGCCTGACTTCACGCTTGGACTTCGTTACCGAAGGAGACCAACAGTTGGGCTCTTCAAACTCTGGAAGTAATAACTTCAGCCTTTGGGAAGCTGGGCTGCTGTATCGGACGAACATGGCCAGACGGGGGAAGGAAACCGCTTATTTGATTGGCGGAATAGGCCAAGCGATTCAATTCTCATCCCAAAACTCATCTCAAACTTCAGTTCTGCTTGGCTTACGTGCCGATGCTGAATTTTTAAGTCCAGATATTTATTCCGAATTTTTCTCTTGGACTTTAGTCACCTTGCAACTTCCATTTCTCAGTTCGAATTCAGACTTGAAGTTGAAACTCCCAAGCTTTGAACTTCAGACGGAATGGCGCCGGCCCTTATCGCCAGATTCCTACTGGGACTTAGGCTTCAGAGCTCAGTCGCTTCAAT
>JAYTZS010000385.1:0-2885 GCA_043741885.1 Bdellovibrio sp.
TCGCTCTTAAAGGAGGAAGACATTTTGAATATTCAATTGAATTCTGCAACCGCATCTCTAGCTAAATTACTGGCCAAATCTCTACTTTTGACCTCAGTCTTATTCTGTGGTGGAGTCGCTTTGGCTCTTCCGAGCAATGACGAATTGAAAATCGGCATCACTCAAGAATTTGAGACTCTGAACCCGTTGATCGGAACGATGTCAGCTACGACCTACATGGGAAACCTCACTGTCAGGTCCATGGTGATTCTGACGCCGGATGGAAAGTGGGTTCCGCAGCTCGCAAAAAGCATTCCTTCGCTTGAAAATGGCGCTGCAAAAGTAGTTGAGGCCAATGGAAAGAAAGGCATGATTGCGACTTGGGAACTGATCGATGCAAAATGGGGTGATGGCGAGCCAATCACTTGCAACGACATCAAATTCACTTGGAAAGCTGGATTGAACGAAATGATCTCCGTCGGATCTAGAGACGCTTATCAAAATATTAAGAGCATTGTTTGGGAGGAGAAGACTCCACGCAAATGTGTTGTGACTTATGAAAAAGCCAAATGGGACTTCTACCGTGAAATGCCAAGTCCGATGCCAGCTCATATCGAGCAAAAAGTGATGGATCAGTTCGGCGCTCAAAAAGAAGGCTACGATCAGAATTCACAGTACAATAAAAATCCGACAAATCCTGGGTTGTACAATGGACCTTACCTCGTTTCTGAATTGAAGCTCGGAAGTCATATTACTTTTGTCGTGAATCCTCAGTTTTATGGAAAAAAACCATCCGTCAAAAAAGTGATCTTCAAATTGATTCCAGACACCGGAACTTTGGAAGCAAACTTGCGCTCGGGCACGATCGATATGGTTTCGCCACTGGGATTTTCGTTTGACCAGGCGCTTGGCTTCGAAGCCAAAATCAAAGCTGACAAACTTCCTTACCAAATGGTTTTCAAATCAGGTGTGACTTATGAGCACATCGATTTCAATTTGGAAAATCCAATTTTGAAAGATGTGAAAGTTCGCCAAGCGATGATTTATGCTTTGAACAGAGAAGAAATGGTTCAAGCTATTTTCTCGGGCAAACAAACCGTGGCGCTTCATGACTTCGCTCCGATTGACCCTTGGTTCACCGCGGATCCTGGTAAAATCACTGTTTACAAATACTCTCGTCGAGATGCTGCAAAGCTTTTAGACGAGGCCGGTTGGAAAATGGGCCCTGATCACTTCCGCTACAAAGATGGAAAGAAAATGTCCTTGCAGTTTATGACAACGGCTGGAAATAAAAGTCGAGAAACTGTTCAGGCCCTGCTGCAAAGCCAGTGGAAAGCAGCCGGTATTGAAGTGATCATTAAAAACGAACCGGCTCGAGTTTTCTTCGGTGAGACATTGAAGAAAAGAAATTTTGGCGGGCTTGCGATGTACGCTTGGGTATCGGCTCCAGAGAGCACTCCCCGCTCGACTTTGCACTCGTCCAATATCCCAAGCGAGAAAAATTCTTTCTCTGGGCAAAATCAAATGGGCTGGGTCAATCCCAAGGTTGACGGTCTATTAGATCAATTGGATGTCGAGTTCAAAGCCGACAAGCGAAAGAAACTGGCTCAAGAGATTGTGAAAGAATACACTGCCGATGCTCCGGTGATCCCACTTTACTATCGTTCAGAGATTGCGGTGATCCCAAAAAATATGACAGGCTTTCGCTTGGCGGCTCACCTTTATTACGAGACCAATGAAATCGAAAACTGGAATTTGGACAGCAAGTTAAAATAACCTTTTTGTTGGTTTTCTGAGAGGGGAGCTTGCCTGCGCCCCTTTTTCCCGTTATAACTGACGGCCTACGACGGGTCTGTTAGCGCAGTTGGTAGCGCGTTCCCTTGACATGGGAGAGGTCACAAGTTCGAGTCTTGTACAGACCACCATTTCGATTCTCACACTTTTATTGCTTTCCTCATGGCTGGATGGAGTTGGTTGTACCACTATCTAATGCGCCAAGCCGATGACCTTGACAGAATCTTGTTGAAATCTCCTTTTCTATATTCCTGCCTTGTTTATTTTCAAAACTTTGCTAATTGGACGCTGGTTTCCGGCCATTCGATCAGCTCGATCAGTCATTAAATTTGAGAGAACTTTAGAGGGTTTGCGTTGAAACCCTAACAGTCTGTCAGAACAGCTTGTAAGATTCCATTGTCTGAACAATAAACTCGGTCTAGACTTTTTGTGACTGAGGGATCAGGCAACGAACCAACACAAGGAAAACCACTATGAAAAAACATCTGTTCACAGCGCTTGCGATGTCAGCTGTCTGCTCTCTGGCTCACGCCGGAAGCATCAGCTTAAGCACTCGCGGTGATTTCGAAAGCAAGAATTACAACGACGCTTCCAATTTGCGAGGTTACAATCGGTTTGATCTGCAAACTTTGCAAGTCGATGGAAAAGGCAGCTTCAGCGATACGACTTCGTTTCGTCTTCGCTTTCGCTTAAGCAAATCTGCCACTGATAACAGCTTGGGTGCAAATTCTATTCGCCTCAGTCAGACTGATTACACGACTAATTCAAATGACAATCTCAGTGACCGAGTTGATTTTGCTTATGTTCAACAAAAAATTGGTGATAATTTTTCTTTGCTTGCCGGAAAATTTGCAACTGATATAGGCGGTATTGAAGGTATCACTGCCCGACCTGATTTGTATTTTACTTCAGCAGCTAACAATGAGCAGCAGCTTTTGCGATACGCAACTGGTGTGAAATTGGTTTACACCATGGCTGACCAGGAAATTGATTTGATGGCTGTGAATCAACAGACGGATGCTGTGACACCTTCGATCCCCCCGACGACAACTCCCGCTACAGCTCCGGTCAATTCTTTTGACCAAAACCACTTTGCTTTGGGTTTGGTTTAC
>JAYTZS010000386.1:0-2880 GCA_043741885.1 Bdellovibrio sp.
AAATCCGAAAAAGTGAAGCAACTCATCGAAGAAGACACGGCTGAGTTTCAGAAATTTGGATTTACCGGCACTCCAGTGATTTTGATCAACGGAGTCGCCTTGTATGGAGCGCAAAAACTTGAAGAGTTAGAAAGAATCGCGAAACTGACCGGTGGTCTGTAATTTAGATTTTGTAATTCTCAGAAGATAGGCGAACCCAAATACTTCCGGCAGAAGGTGTGGACTTAATGTTGCGCTTATTGTTGTTTTTTTTGATTGCGATTGAGGACTGCTCCCTTTAGCCTTTGAAAATGAATGAACACCAAATTCTATGGCGGCAGACATTTTTATTGCGAGCTTTCACTTTCTGGAAAATTCCGCTGATCAGTTGGCTTGGCCCCTCCGTCATGGAGCTCGGAGAGAAACGAACAGTCATTCGCATACCGCTCAAAAGGCGCAGCAAAAATCACCTAGGCTCGATGTATTTCGGAGCTCTCGCTGTTGGGGCAGAACTGGTGGTAGCTGCAAAAGCTTTGAACGCCATTCAAGCAAGTGGCAAAAAAGTCGATTTTGTATTCAAGGATTTCAAATCCGATTTCCTGAAAAGAGCTGAGGGAAACGTCTTTTTTGTCTGTGACGAGGGAGAAAAAGTAGAGGCCTTGGTCGCTCTCACTTTGCAAACAGGCGAGAGGACTACTGGCACCTTCTCTGGATATGCCTACGTGCCTTCGAAGGACATGCAAGAGAAAGTGATGACCTTTGCGGTCACATTGTCAGTCAGATACCGGCAAGCTTAAATTTGTCACAATACAGTTGAAGAATTTCATCAAACTGGCCGATTTCTTTAACCACCGATCGAGCATGGGTTTTTGACGGCTCGACAAATTGGTCATGCATGGGTTTTACTTGCTTCAAAAACTGGGTTCTGACTCCTTCAGGTTCCCGCCCTCTCTCTTTGACGTCTCGCTCCAGCCGGCGTTGAAAGCGAAGATCTTCAGGAGTGTCAAAAAAAATCAAATCATCAAACAGGACCCGCACAGGATCCGCGTGAAAAATCAAAATCCCATCGACGATGATAACAGGCTTCGGTTCAAAAGGAATTGTTTCGGCTTTTCTCGAATGAGTGACAAAATCATAAATCGGAATTTCAACTTTCACACCTGCCTTCAGCTGAGCAATGTGCTCTGCCAGGAGCACAAAATCCAGGCTGCTGGGATGGTCGAAGTTAACCGAACCCCCATCAAAATCAAAATTCTGGGATTGGTCGAAATAAAAATTGTCCTGGTAAACAATCGCACAAGATTCTGGAGAAAGAATTTTTTGCAAAGACTGAGCAAAATAAGTTTTCCCCGAACCACTTCCCCCAGCCACGCCTAAAATAAACGGCATTTCAGGGAGCCTCTGTCCGGGCTTACTTGGTTTGGTAAAGCCGGTCACCCGCGTCTCCTAGGCCCGGAACCAAATAACCATGGTCATTGATTTCATTTTCAATATTCAAAGTAAAAATATCAACGTCGGGATGAAAGTGATGAAGTTTTTGCCGTGCAAAATCACTCAGCAGAATGGTCAAGATTTTGATTTCCTTCACTTCGTAACTTTTGAGGCGATCAATGGCCGCAATCATCGTGTCTGCTGTAGAAACCAAGGGATCACAGAGAATGGCCATTCGACCTTTGATATCTTCCGGCATCTTGAAATAATATTCGACAGTGTTGTGAATGAACTTATCTCGGTAGATTCCGATGAATCCAGCCGAAGCAAATGGAATCACTTGCAAGACAGAATCTAGCATTCCATTTCCCGCTCTCATGACTGAAACTATGACTGGTGCTCCTCTGATTCTTTTCACTGTAGCTTTGGCAATCGGCGTTTCAATTTCAACTGAGACCATCTCTTTCCAATCGCGCATGGCTTCATAAGCTAGCAAAACGCTGATCTCTTTCATCAAGTCACGAAACTCGACTGAGTTGGTATTTTTATCTCTTAGATAGCCCAGTTTGTGCTTTAGCAAGGGATGATCAAGAACTGTAACTTTACCTTCCACAGCGGGAACCTCTTTCATAAACACTCTCTTTAAAAATTCTATATAAAATTCTATTCAAAAACCTTTTCAAAATACTTTTCAAAAACTTTTTTTCAAAAAACAGTGCCGTCACTTTTCAGTCTCAAAGGTGGATCGCCACTGACACGTTTTTCTTGAGCCAAATATCGACCTGCCCACCAGGTGCCACCTTCGAGCACCTTAGCCAGCGGAAATTGCTGCGGCGTCTGTCCGAAAGCGGATTGAACCGCCACTGCGAACTGATCTAACAAACAAACCGTCAACGCTCTCCATTCGACTATCAGCTCTGAACTGGGAAGCCAGGCCTGCTGCGTATGCGAGGGGTCGCGTAAACTGATCAGACCAGAATCTATGAGCAAACCGCCGTTTCGATACTCGGCCAATCCAGTTAGATTTTCCACTCCAGTGACTTGCAATCCGGCTTCTACAATTGGCTCAATTAAAGAGTATGTCAGCCACTGCGACAATTTGTGAAATGGGATTAGACACTCAAAGCTGCCGGCGGGCCCCAGGGCCGAGTGCTCCCAAACATCTCCCAAATTAATTTTTTGGGCTGACAATCGACCAGGCCAAATCGGACCAAGCCCATCCAACACGGCTCTTAAGATTCCAGTGGCTGGAATGCTCTTGCCAAACTTTTCAATCAAATGATCAATCAGGTTTCCAGGCCGGTTATCTTTAAATATTTTTTTGTTTTCGAGAGCATTGGCAAGGTTGTTTAGCAAGAGGAGCCTTCCTTCGACTCCAACCAGTGGGTTGGTATCGCTGACTTGAAAGGCTCTCTCGAGATCTTCGACAGTGATTCTTTGCAAGCCTTGGGCATCTGCCTGCAAACTTTT
>JAYTZS010000387.1:0-8129 GCA_043741885.1 Bdellovibrio sp.
GTCGGGACGACTAACAAGCACTATATAGAATTTCGTTTGATGAACTCAATGAATCAGCCCTTGCCCACTCGAGAGGATGACCTCTGTCCCTCTTCAGGAAGTTCAGATCCACAGTGTCTGGTCTCTAGAATCTCTCGCTGTGAGCACGGGAAATACTATGCAGTGATTCCAATCAATTGCCAGGACTATCCGGGTGCGGCCCAAGGGTTGTACCGTTTGCTAGGTCAGTTGGTCACTGTCGACAGCAATGGAGTAGAAACCAGAGATCCAGGGTCTGTGTTTGATCGACAATTTCAAATCGCCTGGAATGCAGGAGATTGCACTCTCTAATTCTTTTTTCTGGTTGATTTGTCAGATTAATTTCTCCGATTAATTTTTCAGTTCAGTTTCCTGTGCACTGCCAAATTGATGGTCGATTTTCAGTTCATCCAAGGGAACTTGGCGAATGGAATGCGCTCTCTGCCAGTCATTGAGTTGCGGCATAGAGTTTGAAATTTGCAAAGTGCTGGAAAGAGAAGTTTCGTCAGACCACTGCATCACTCGCTCTGGGCTTGACAAAATAAAAATGAGAAATTCTCGCGCTTCCGTTGGCGGATCAGAACTGGCCGTTGCAAAACCCCACAAGATGAGATGCGAATGGGTGTCTTGATTTTTTAACTTCTCTGAGCTTTTGCTTTGGACTTTCCACAGAACTGGAAAGAAATGCAGCAAATCCACTGGCAATGTTGAGAAGTCGGGATCAAGTAAAAAGCGGAGTTGCTCATTTCCCGGGAGAGGCTTCAACACTTCATGAAAATTTCCTAGCCACGCCAAAGGTGCAAATAGCAGATCGGCATTTTGAACTTCACTGCGAAACAGATGATAACTGACAATTGTCTCCACTTGCAGCGGATGCCCAGAGATTTTTTCGTATTGGTAAATCAACGAAGTCGGAATCAAATGAGCATCCGACAAAAGAATTTTTAAGTGGGCGGGTGGCCGGCCAAGAAAGTGTCTCCATTGATCGGGCACAGCACCCATTCCAAAGCCCAAGCCGAAGCAAATCAGCAGCGTACCAGCAATGGCCAAAGTAAATTTCAATTTTGGCTTAAACTTCAACTGAATCTCCAAAACAAAGCCATGCTTAGAAAGCCTCGTCGAATGAAACAGCGCCGCTCACTCCCATTTGATAAGCTGAAACTCGGCGTTCAAAAAAGTTGGCAAGCTCCTGCATATCTTGCAGTTCCATAAACGCGAACGGATTTCTTACGTTGTAACGAGGTGGAATGTGCAAGGACTCTAGACGCTGATCAGCGACGAATTCCAGGTACTGGCGCATATCTTTCAAAGAAAGTCCGGCAACTCCATGGTCAAGAATGTCTTTTGCGAAAGCCATTTCGCAGTCGATAGCATCTTCCAACATCTGAGTGATCATCTCATTCAATTGTTCGTTGAACAAACCAGGCTCTTCACGTCGAACTGTTTCGATTACTTGAGAGGCAAAAGCAATGTGCATACTTTCGTCACGAAACACCCAGTTGGTTCCAGAGGCTAGGCCCGCCAGCAAGCCCTTGCTGCGAAGAAAATACACATAAGCAAAAGCGGCAAAAAAGAACAGACCTTCTATGCAAGTTGCAAAGCAAATCAGGTTCATCAGGAATTTTCGGCGGTCTTCAACCGTTTCCAAAGTTTCCAAAGTGTTGATCGAGTCGATCCACTTAAAACAAAACTGAGCCTTCTTTTTGATCGATGGAATATTTTCAACGGCTGTGAAGGCTTGAGCTCTCTCTTCGTGATCTGGAATGTAAGTGTCTAATAAAGTCAGATAAAATTGCACATGCAAAGCTTCTTCGTAAAGCTGTCGCGAAAGATAAAGCCGTGCTTCTGGGGAGTTGATGTGCTTGTAAAGATTGAGCACCAAATTGTTGCCAACAATCGAATCCCCAGTTGCGAAGAACGCCACCAATCGACCGATCAAATGTTTTTCAGCCGGAGTCATCTTGCTATGCAAGTCGACCAGATCTGTTGAGAAATCAATTTCATCCACAGTCCAAGTGTTTTTGATTCCATTTTTATACATTTCGTAAAAAATGGGATACTTCATTGGTCGAAGTGTCAGATTGAACCCAGGATCTAAAATCATTTCAAATCTCCTCGAAAACAAATTTGGTAAAAAAATCCACCTAAAATCGAACTAAAATCTGAAAAGAAAATTTTACTGACAGGCTTCGCAAGCTTCTGGGTTGTCCAGCGAGCACGCGATCACTTCCGAGTCAGAATACTCTTTCTTCTCCGAACTTTGGCTTAAGCTGGGGCTTGGAGCCAAAGCCTCGCTCATTGCCAAAGAAGCTGCGGCGGATTCAGACGCGTTCACTGCGGCCGATTTTTTTGTGGTTGTGGTTTTGGCAATGGAAGTGGCCGGTCGAGAGCGCAAATAATAAGTTGTCTTGAGTCCACGTTTCCAAGCGTACATGTACATGGAAGAGAGCTTGCCAATGGTCGGAGATTCCATAAAAAGATTGAGACTTTGACTTTGATCAATAAAAGCTCCGCGCTCAGCGCCCATATCTACCAGAGCTTTCATTGGAACTTCCCAGACCGTGCGAAAAAGATCTTTCACTGGGGCGGGGATGGCAGCAATATTTTGAATGGAGCCTTCAGCCATTTTAATTTCGTTTCGAAGCTCTTCATTCCACAGGCCTAAACTTTTCAGCTCAGTCACTAGGTACTTATTGATCTGCATAAATTCGCCCGACAAAGTCTCTCGTTTGAACAAATTCGAAAGCTGTGGCTCTGTGGCTTCATAGCAACCCACAATCGAGGCAATTGTCGCAGTGGGCGCTATTGCGATCATCAGAGAGTTTCTTAAACCATGAGTTTTAATTTTTTCTCTGAGGGCTGCCCAACGTTCGGAGCCAGTTGGCTTGACCCCCCAAAGATCAAACTGCAACACACCTTGAGCCGCTTTTGTTTCAGCAAAAGATTCATGCGCTCCGTGCTTTTCAGCCAGTTCACAAGAAGTGACCAGTGCATTGAAGTAGATTTCTTCTTGGATTTTACGTGAAATCTCTCGAGCTTCTTCGCTATCAAATGGAAGTTTCAATTGGAAAAAGATATCTTGAAGTCCCATCAGGCCCAGGCCCACAGGTCTCCAGCGGTTGTTTGACGAAGCAGCAGATGGAATCGGATAGAAATTGATATCGATCACTCGGTCCAGGTATTTGACAGCTGTGCGAACTGTTTTAGCTAATTTTTCGAAATCAAATTGTCCGTTGATCACATGTCGAGACAAATTCACCGAGCCCAAATTGCAGACAGCAGTTTCATCGTTCGAAGTGACTTCCAAAATTTCGGTGCAAAGATTTGATAAATGAATGACGTTCTTGCCGTGCCCGGTCTGATTTGATTTCAAGTTTGAGGCATCTTTGAAAGTCATCCAGCCATTTCCAGTTTGTGCCAAGGTCTTCATCATGCGGCTGTAAAGATCGCGAGCTTTGACCTGTTTGATGAAAAGTTTTTGCGCCTCTGCCTCGCTGTAAGCGGCTTCGAAAGCCTCACCAAACAGGTCAACCAATTCTGGCACTTGTCTTGGATCAAACAGGGACCACATTTCGTCTTTTTCAACTCGCTTCATAAAGAGATCCGGGACCCAGTTAGCTAAATTCAAATTGTGAGTGCGCTTGGCTTCATCGCCCGTGTTGTCGCGCATTTCGAGAAATTCTTCGACATCGGCGTGCCAGCTTTCTAAGTACACACAAGCTGCGCCCTTGCGTTTTCCACCTTGGTTCACGGCTGCGACGGAGCTGTCCATGGTCTTCAGCCAGGGGATGATTCCGTTGGAGTGTCCGTTGGTGCCTTTGATCAGGGAGCCGCGAGAGCGCACTCGGTGAAAAGCAACTCCGATGCCGCCAGCAAATTTCGATAGCAAAGCGATGTCAGTGTATTTATCATAAATCGATCGCAAATCATCTTCAGGCGAATCGCAAAGATAGCAAGACGACATTTGAGGTCGCAAGGTTCCTGAATTGAACAGGGTCGGAGTGGAGGCCAAATAATCGTGGGAAGAAATCAGACGATAAAACTCAACTGCTTCTTCAACAGTTTGAGCCAAGCCACAGGCAACACGCATGAAAAAATACTGCGGAGTCTCAAAAACACTGCGAGCTTTGGGATTTTTTAAAAGATAGCGATCATAGATTGTTCGCAGACCAAAGTATTCAAAACGATCGGTGCGAAAAGGTTCAATGGCTGCGGAAAGAGCAGCCTTGTGCTTTTCAACGAAACGGTAAGTGCTCTCGCCAATCAGTCCAGAATGAAAACCGATGCTGACTGAATCTGCAAAAGACTGAATCTTCTGCGAGCGGACTTCTTCGTCGATATAAATCGCCAAAAGACGCGCTGCCAATCGAGAGTACTCTGGCTCTTCACCGATCAGAAGCGAGGCCGTTTGAATGCAGAGATTGTCCAATTCTTTGGTCGTTGCTCCGTCGTAAAGACCACTGATGGCCTTGGTCGCAACTCGGAGAGGGTCGACATGTCCGATCCCGTAGCAGCAGCCCGTCACACGCTCAACGATCTTTGTGACGTCGACAGGCTCCAATGTTCCATCTCTTTTTCGGACTCGCATCATATGGGTTTCATATCCCCCTGCTAAACTTTGCGATGAATTACTCTGTCCGTCAGACTCGACTTGCAACATTTTGATCCCCTTCATCTAGCGCTTTTTTCAAGCGATCTATAATTTGATTCATCTTCTCTGACTTCTCTGGTTTCAAGACATCTTCAATGCATCTTCAGAAGTAACTTCAAATGGCAACTTCAGACGCGAGAGAAAAAACGGCCTTTAAAGAAGAAAGTTTTTCTATCCTTTCGTCCAGGCTTTTGTTTGTCTCGCTCATGAATAGTTAGATGTCTAACTCACCCATTTGTGTCTTCGGAATTCTAAAGAGATTTGAATGTCATCCGTGCTTGGCCACTAGATCTAGTGGTTGTTCCCGGTGGACTCGTTCATAAGTCCCTATCTCTTGTATTCACGGTAATTGACGAAATATCTTCGGTGCAAGAAAATTCGCGAGGTCTAGGCCCATAAAAAATGTGTCATTGCTCAGTTTATAAGCATCAAATGAAAACCCTTTGACACCATTTGACCGATTTCAGAATGCTTCCCTTGAGCAATTCGTGAGCAGTGCAGCCTGTTTTTTAACTTCCCCTCACCTCTAGTCCAAACTCTGTGAATCAGAATCTGACATTTCTGTCAGGAACTTAAAAGTTGCTTTTATAAAGGCGCAAAAAAACGACCACTCCTCACTGGTTATTTCAAGCCTGATCGAATATGACCAGTGCACAATGATTCAACGCTTGCTCTTGCCGCCACGCTATTCGGCTTACCTCTTCATCTCCGTGCTTTTACATCTCAGCTTGTTTGTTGGCTGGTTTAGCGCGACTGAGCCTCGGGCCAGTGAATTTACAAATGACTTTGCAGCTTCAACCGTCATTCAAATTCTTGAGCAGCAACGAAGCGCACAAACAGTCCGAAAGCCCTCTCTGGGCCCTCTGCCCGCGCCTCATCCTGCTGTAGCTCAAGCTGCTGCAACAGGTTCTACCACTGAGGCTCTAGAACTAGCGTCTGGTGGAGAGCTCACAGTGCTTCCCAAAGTCATCCAAGACCATAAAGTTCCTTACACTCTTTCAGCGCAAAGAGCGGGAGTGGAAGGAGTGGTCGATCTCGATCTTGTCATCGCGGCGACTGGGCAAGTTATTGAAGTTCAGATCAAGCGAGGCCCAGGCTATGGCCTGGACGAAGCAGCTCAAGCTGCTGTGAAAGAATTTTTATTTTCGCCTGGACAGATTGGTGACAAGAAAGTAGCCACACGAATTTCCTACAAAGTATTTTTCAACCGCGGAGGATCTCTCTAATGAAGTTTTCGACCTCCTTCCATTTCCTGTTCACCCTCACAGTGTTAACTGCATCGCTAGCAATGGCTCAAGAACAAATTACCAATGATCGCTTTGAAACAATTGTTCGCAATAACCAATTTTCTTCGTCCAGCAAAGTGATCCTTGACCAACAAGCCATTCAAAGACTTCACGCGCCTAATGTGGCGTCGCTGCTGGCTTCACAAGCCAACATTGCAGTTGTCAGTACAAGTTTTCAGCCGGGACAGATTTATTTGCGCGGAGGCGACGCAAGCCATGTGCTTATTTTGCTGGATGGCTTGCCCTTTTACGAACCGACAGCTTTGAACCGCCAAGCTAATATCAATCAGATCGATGTCAAAACCGTTCGTCGAATTGAAATTCTGAAAGGCACCCAAACAGTTCTTTACGGCGGTCAAGCTCTCAGTGGAGTCATCAAAATTGAAACTTTCCCAAAAGACCTTGCCAGCCGGGGTGCCACTTCCTTGGAGCTTGGCGAACGACAGTTTAAAAAGGTTTCTGATGTTTCGCTTCATCAAATCGATGATCACCAAGCGCTGGTCAGAGAAATCCAGTACCAAGAAAAGAAAAATCGCTCGCCAGTCCTGTCCTCGGACGTCGATTATCCGTCGAGGTCCGGCAATGCAAGTTTGAATTATATTTATAGTGAGCATTCGGATGCTTTTTTGAAAATCGGCCGCAGTGATGATGAGACGTCGATTGCCAGCGCCGATCCTACGACTCAGGTTGGAGTGGATGCCACCGATTTCTCGACTCGCACCACAGTTTCATCTTTTTCTACAGGCTTTATTGGTAAGAATTGGAATTGGAAACCACAACTTCTTTTTGGCTATATGAATTCTTATCGGCGCTATTTAGAACCTAGCCAAAACGCCGATTCCAAATTTCTGGGTGAGCTTTGGAACCTGCGTTTGGAAACATTGCCAGTCGATTTAGAAGAATCCCAACTGACCGCAGGGTTTAGTATGAACAAAGAGCAGCTGGTCTACAAACAAGACAGTCAAGACCTCGTGCAATCGCAAGCTTCTCAAGAAACTTCTAGCTTTTTTCTCAAGTTGGATTTATCGCTCAACAAACAAGTGGATTTAGAAACCGGAGTGCGCACTGATTTTGTACTTACGCAAGCTCGACAGGACACTTTTCAAATAGGTTTGATATTTTTTAAAAATTTAAAATTTGAATATTCTACCGGAGCGAAAACCCCTTCTTTAAGCCAAAGGTTTGGATATGGTGGCAATGCCGATTTACTGCCGGAGCAAGCCCGCACCTACACAATCGACGGCGCCTGGGCTTTGAGCTCGCAATTGCAGGGATCTGTGACTTTGTTTGAATCGGATTTCGATAATCTTGTAGTTTTCCAAACAAGCTCGCTTCCGCCGCCCGCAACCGGAATGAACGTGAATCTAGCGAAAACGCAAACTCGTGGAGTGGAGACGGCACTGACTTATATTCCAGCGGCACAAACCCGCTGGGAAGCCAGTCTGGGCTATCAAACTCCGTGGGATGTGGCCAATGCAAGGCCTCTTGTTCGTCGTCCCAAAGAGACCGCAAGTTTGCGCTTGTCCCAAGGTTTCGACCAAGTGCAACTGATGATTGAAGCTATTTACAACGGCGGAAGGCGAGATCAGATCCGCGGATCTTCGGTGGAACTCAGCCCCTTTGCTCTGACCAATCTGGCAATATCAAAAGTTCTCTCTCAGAGGAGCTCAATTTATCTGCGTGGAAACAATGTGATGAACACTCGGTATGAGCAGACTTATTCGTATTTTGATGAAGGTTCTTTTTGGCTAGTTGGTTGTGAGTTTCGCAATTAGTTTGACCTTGACCTTTAGCTTTACCGGCTACGTCGAAAGGACAACTTCGCACACTGGCTTCACAGGCCGGCTTCGCTCCTCAAGGGTTGTCCACAGTTGCAAATCTTGAATTTGCTCGGCCGTTTGCTCAGCGGTTGGTTTTTCCGTGAAACTCATTTGCTTTCCCTGAAAACTTTGCCGTTCGCGCAGATAATCAATCATGTATTGATGAGTGCCCATTTTATCGGAAGTCCAGCGAGGTGCAACCAGCTCCTCCCAGCGAGAAGCGAAGGCGGCCAATCTTTGGATGTAAATCCGCGGCGACAAATGTTCTAGAAAAAGTCGCACTCGGTGGGCGTAGGCTTCGCGCTCAATCGGCTGAAAACCTCCCGCGTGAAAAATATTTTCCAGCGGAGTTTG
>JAYTZS010000388.1:0-2871 GCA_043741885.1 Bdellovibrio sp.
TTCATAACAGCAGATCGACCGCGAAGTTACCGCGGTACGGGTGCACCTCAATCGATTGAACAGGTCGGATTATTTTTTAAGTATGTCGAGACTTGCATCGATCTAGCTGCACATAAGAACGGAGATGTTGAAAAATGGGATCTGAACATGTGGTCCAAACAAGCGCCTCTGCAAATCAATGTGTGTTTCGAGGAACCTCTAATCGACGAGGATATTCCTGCTTTAGACTTTACAAATCAGATTCTAGAAATAGTGACAGAGCTCACTCGCTTTAATCCTCGTCAGACCAAAACTTTGAATCAGCCGCTTGTGTTAGCTGGTCCATTAACTTTGAAAGAAGCTCATCAGGCGGCTCCTGAACTTTTGCGTTTGGGGGCTCCGATTTACGCTGAATCTTTGTCGAATCTCCATCAGATTTCCAGTTTGGCGCCATTGCTGCTCCGAGGGGGAGAGCGATCGGTTTCGGCAAGTTTTCAAAAAGGTTTCTGCCAAAGTTTGCTCCGAGTCGGTGGAGTTCCAACTTTAAGATTCTGGCGAGATTTAGAAGATCTTTTCTCTACTCTTCCTGTTATTTCAGTCGCGAACTCAGAGTGGAAAGGTCTCAGCCGGCCAACCATCCACATTGTGGGGCTTGAAAATTTAACGCTGATCCGAGCCGAGTGGCTGCGCGATTTCAGAGCCGACATTTTTAAGCAGGATCTACAAAAAAAATCGTCTCTCGAAGAACTGATCGCGAAGTATCCGAAATCTGAGGCAAGCTTGCTTTATCGGTTATCAAAAGAAATTAAAAATAGCTTTGTTTATATAGGCAATAGTCTCCCAATTCGACATTGGGATCTTTGCAACAGTCTTCTTTCGGGAGAAAAGGGAGCCTTTCGAACCTGGGGAAATCGCGGAACCAACGGAATAGACGGGCAACTCTCTAGTTTTTTGGGCGGTTCTGTTTCAGCTTCTGAAAACTGGGCAATAGTCGGTGACCTTACGGCTTTGTATGATCTGAATTCGCTATGGGTGGTCAATCAAATGGAAGAAACCAAATTGCGCGTCTTGATTATCAATAACCAGGGTGGAATGATTTTCAAAAATATGTTTAAGAATGAGATATTTCTCAACCGACACTCGGTAGAGTTTTCTAAATGGGCAGAAATGTGGAAATGTAGTTATCAGAAATGGACAGACATACCCAAATCACATGACCTGCTCGCTCATGTGATTGTTGAGCTAGTGCCCGATCAGGAGCAGTCGCAACATTTCTTTCACGAGTGCAGTCAGTTGTGACCATTTTTGCACTTCACGGATTTTTAGGTCTTCCATCTGATTTTGAAAAGGTGCAAAAGTATTTTGAGGGTCTTGAGCCTCAAGTAGATTGGTTTTCAGTTGATTATCTCAGGCGACGTGAATTATCGGCCGAAAACACACTATCAACTTGGGGTGAAAACTTTAATCAATTCGTCCAGTCACTAACGCTAGCCCCTGCCAGCTCACTTCCCCAAAGATGGCTTGTGGGCTATTCTCAAGGGGGCCGATTGGCTTTGCACGCTTTGCAACAAAACCCGCAAATGTGGAAGGGTGCGATTCTCCTATCAACTGCATTAGGCCTGCCTGAGCTTGAGAGAAAAGACCGACAGATCTCAGATCAAAAATGGGCTACTGACTTTTTGAATGATCCCTTTGACCAGACCGTCGCCCGATGGAACGCCCAAGCTGTGTTTAAGGGCTCCACAGCTCCGGTACCACTACGAAAAGAAAATGATTTCAATAGAAGACAGCTGGTGAACTGCTTAACCAATTGGTCAGTTGCACAACATCCTTCTTTCTTACCTTTTTTGAAGTCAACTCCGCTGAAGATTCGTTATTTAGCCGGCGAAAATGATAGAAAGTATATCGAAATGGGCCGAGTCTTAGAAAGGCAAGCCCCTAAAATTTCCACAATGAGAATCCCAAATGCAGGGCACCGATTGATTTTCGATCAGCCAGAAGAAGTTGCTAATCAAATTCAAAAACTTCTGTTGTCTTGAAGCCAGCGTCTCTAACCTCGAAAATTACCTAGCAGTTTTATGGAATCATGAAAAAAATGGCTGAAAAGTCATTGAGGATTCGACTGGGGCTGGGGAATCGTTTGACCTGCTACAAACTGATCTGAATTTAGAAAGCGAGCGGCTCGCTTGAGAAATTCGATATGACCTGGGATCGAAGTGTAGATCGTTCCTTCCAGACAAGATTGACCACCTGATTCTGTTACTGATCGGCTGGTGACTCCAATCAAAAAAGTTTTGTTATGTAGGACTGTAAAAGCGGGTCCGCCAGAATCTCCATGACAAGCACCACGGCCTAAATAAGAATCAAAAACCATTTCGGTCGCAGCAAATTCGGGATCGCTAAGCTTCACGTCGGCCTTCATCAATTTTTTCGGATTTATTTCTGGCTGCATGTTAGTCAAGCCGTATCCCACCAAAGTGACATTCATTCCTGACTTTAAAGCGTCTGCATTGGCAAGTAATCGCATAGGCTGAAATCCAATTGGAGCAGTTCCCTCGAATTTTAAAAGGGCAATATCGCCCTCATTTTTTGATAAGGGATCGGACAGAGCAGGCCAAGCATCAGGAACCAAGCCTCCTTGAACTTTCCGCGTTTGAAGCAAATCTTTCTTTGATAAATCAGCGCCGAATATCACAATCAGCATCCGCGGATCTTTCACCGGGCTCGTGCAATGAGCTGCAGTGACAACCAAATTGGGTGCAACCAAAGTACCCGAGCAGAAATTTCCTGAGAACAAAGTACCAATTGCAACAGTAGAGTGGGCAATTTCATCCGATGGGTCGACGGCAACACCACCAATAATTCCAGGATCCCAATTGCGGATTCTGGAAT
>JAYTZS010000389.1:0-2860 GCA_043741885.1 Bdellovibrio sp.
CACATCCATTTGACCAACAAGCGCTTGAGGAAGCGAACAACAGCCAGCATGAACTTCATTTCCTCAATGTTCGTCTCACTGAGCAAACTGCTCTGCTGGCGCAAGGATGCGATGCCGTTTGTTTGTTTGCAAACGATCGAGCAGATCGAAGTGCACTTAAGAAGCTCAATTCCATCGGAGTGAAACTGATCGCCTTGCGATCGGCAGGGTTTAATCATGTGGATATACAAAGTGCCGCAGAACTTCAGATGACTGTGGTTCGAGTTCCGGATTATTCTCCCTACTCAGTAGCAGAACATGCGGTGGCCCTGCTTCTCACTCTCAATCGGAAAACTCACAAAGCTTACAACCGGGTCCACGAAATTAATTTTTCAATCGACGGCCTCGTAGGCTTTGATCTGCATGGAAAAACCGTCGGAGTGATTGGCACTGGAAGAATCGGAAAAGTTTTTTCTCAAATCATGCGAGGTTTTGGATGCCAAGTCCTTGCCAACGACCAAATTCAAGATCAAAAATGGGCCAAAGAAAATTCAGTTCAGTACGTCGAGTTGGATCAGCTTCTTGCGCAGAGCCATGTGGTTTCACTTCATCTGCCGCTGAATGAATCCACCAAACACCTGATTGACAGCCGTGCGATTGGGCTCGTGAAAAATGATGTCATTCTGATTAATACCGGAAGGGGTGCGCTCATGCATTGATTCAAGCGCTCAAGAAACATTCGATTGGTGGTGCTTGTCTCGATGTGTATGAAGAAGAAGCTGGGATCTTCTTTAGTGACTTGTCACAAACCGGGATCGATGATGACGTACTTGCCAGACTTCTCACTTTTCCAAATGTTTTAATCACTTCACATCAAGCGTTTCTGACGACAGAGGCTCTCAAGGACATTGCAACAACGACCATTCGAAATCTCACCGCCTTCCAGGCCGGAGAAGATCTCAGCCAGGTCAAAGTCATTCCCTGATCTGGTTTCGTCAAAAGTGAAGATTCTGCAAAAAAAATCTAGTGAACTCCAAGTGTCTGGGACTTTAAGGCCCGCGATTTCCTTTTCTTTTCATCGGGCTCGAAGCACAGGGATTTGAGACGGCATTGCGTTTGCTTGAAAGAGAGCAGGGAAATGACTCAAGTCCTTTACATGGAGATCAGATGAAAATACAATTTCTAGGCGCGGCCGAAACTGTCACTGGGTCTCGCTACTTGTTGACCCATGGAAAAACAAAAATCCTGATCGACTGTGGATTGTTTCAAGGATTTAAAAACCTGCGACTCAAAAACTGGAATGCGTTTCCCATTCCACCATCCGAAATAGATGCCGTTTTGCTCACCCATGCACACTTAGATCACAGTGGCTACCTTCCGCTTTTGATTAAAAATGGATTTCGAGGAAAAGTCTTTTGCACTTCGGCCACTGCGGACTTGTGCGCCCTCCTACTTCCTGATTCTGGTCACCTCCAAGAAGAGGAAGCCCGCTTTGCAAACAAACATGGCTTTTCGAAGCATGCTCCTGCTCTGCCTCTTTACACGGAGAAAGATGCTGAACTGGCTTTGAAGTCTTTCTCAGCCGTGAATTGGAAGCAGTCCTATTCTGTTTCAGATTCAGACCACACCGATAAAATGGAGTTTTCTTTCTTTCCCGCCGGACACCTTTTTGGAGCTGCGAGCATTCTCGTGCGCGCCGGGGACCTCTCTGTCGCTTTCTCAGGTGATCTTGGTCGAATAAAGGATCCAATTGTTCGTTCTCCCGACTTTGATCTCGGGGCTGACTTCTTGATTGTCGAATCCACTTATGGAAATCGAAACCATGTGGACGGCGATCCACAGAAAGAATTAGGAGATGTGATTCTGAGAACGTTCCAGCGAAAAGGAACTTTGATTATTCCTTCCTTCGCTGTCGGAAGCGCGCAGTTGATCCTTCACTACATTCATCAACTGAAAGTCGCAGGCACCATCCCTGACATTCCAGTTTACTTAAACAGCCCCATGGCGTTGAAGTCGAACGATGTCTTTTGCCGGCATTCAGAGGAATCCAAAATGTCATTCGAGCAAGCAAAGACCATTTGCTCCACTGCCAAAGCAGTGAGATCGGTGGAAGAATCGATTGCATTGAATGAAAGAAAGGACTCGATGATCATTGTTGCGGCCAGCGGAATGGCCACCGGGGGAAGGGTCTTGCATCATCTGAGGGCATTTGTCCCGAACGCCAAGAACACGATTCTTTTCGTCGGATTTCAAGCAGGCGGAACCAGAGGTGATGGCATGACCAGAGGCGCCCGGGACATCAAAATCCATGGCAAGTACTGGCCTGTTCAAGCTGAAGTCGCTCAGCTCGATTCCATGTCTGGGCACGCGGACGGAGATGAAATTTTAAAATGGATCGAAAATCTCAAAATTCAACCTCGACGAGTTTTTGTCACCCATGGAGAGCCGGCCGCTGCAGATGAAATGCGTCGTCGAATCGCCGATCAATTAAAAATTGATTCGGTTGTCCCCCAATACGCACAGATATTTGATTTTGATCCTAAATCATTCGAGTGAACTCATGAGCTCGGTGCCTGCTGCTGGTTTCTGTTTGCGAGATGTAGAGATTCTGAACTCGATTGAATTCACCCGAAAGAAAACTGATGATATCATCGATCGAGACGATTCCAAAAAGACCGCCGAACTGATCAAGCACAAGAACTCGTCGAACTTTGTTCTGTTCCATCGTTGTAATGACATCATCAAGATCATCGTTCACGTGGGCCGTGATCATTCTTTCCGACATCACGCTTTCGACTCTCTCTCGGCTCATATCCAGATTTTTGGTGACGGCTCGGACCGCAAGATCTCGATCCGTGACCACTCCCACCGGCGTCATTGA
>JAYTZS010000390.1:0-2858 GCA_043741885.1 Bdellovibrio sp.
GGATCCAAACTGTCATTCAGAAAATCGAACCCCACGATTCGGCCGATCGTTATCAAAAGCTCGGGGTTGATTGCATCACCGGAGAAGCTAAAATCATCAGTCCTTTTGAAATTCAAGTGAGTGGCCGAATCATCACGACAAAAAATATCGTTCTAGCCACTGGCGCTCGCCCCTTGGTGCCGCCGATTCCAGGTTTGGATCAGATCCAATTTTGGACTTCTGACAATATCTGGAACTTGCGAAAGCAACCGGCTCGAATGCTGGTTCTTGGCGGCGGTCCAATCGGAGCCGAACTGGCTCAGGCATTTGCGCGACTGGGCTGTCAGGTGATTTTAGTCGAAAAAAGCTCAAGGCTTTTGGCTCGAGAAGATATCGAAGTGTCAGAATTTATTGAAAAATCCTTTCGTCATGAGGGCATTCAGGTGATGACAAATCATACTGCGAAAGAATTCAAAATCAGTTCAGGCCAAAAAATTCTCGTCGCCGAGGTTTCTGGAAAGACAGTGGAGATTGAATTTGATGAAGTTCTCATTGCGCTTGGCCGGGTAGCGAACACCAAAGGTTTTGGATTGGAAGAACTGAAAGTCCGAATTTCACCTCGAGGAATGATTGAAGCCGACCCTTTTTTGCGAACAAATATTCCAAATATTTTTGTCTGTGGAGATGCAACGGGTCCTTATCAATTCACCCATGTAGCGGCCCACCAAGCTTGGTTTTGTGCGGTCAATGCACTTTTTTCGCCGTTCAAATCTTTCAAAGTTGATTACACAGTGATCCCGTGGGCGACCTTTGTGGACCCCGAAGTGGCCAGAGTGGGATTGAACGAACTGGAAGCCAAAGAAAAAAATATTCCCTTCGAGGTCACTAGGTATGGAATTGATGATTTGGACAGAGCCATTGCCGATTCGACTGACGAAGGATTTATGAAAATCCTGACGGCACCTGGATCTGATAAAATTCTAGGAGCAACGATTGTTGGTGCTCATGCCAGTGAGATTATTGTCGAATACATCGCAGCGATGAAACATGGATTTGGGATGAACAAAATTTTAGGCACAATCCATATCTATCCTACTATGGCCGAGGCGAATAAATATGCAGCCGGTAACTGGAAGCGAAATCACGCCCCTGAGTGGGTTTATCCTTGGCTCCAAAAATATCATGCTTGGAGAAGAAATTAGTGTCGGATTTGAAAACGAAAAAAGCCATGGCAGCGCTTTTAAAATTACCAGCAGTCGCAAGCTGGCGCATGTTGATGTCAGTCTATCAAAACTATTATAGCAAGCTCGCTGAAGCGATGGCCAAGGACGGCGTTTCTTATTCTCGGTTTCAAATACTTTATCTGCTTTATTTTGAAGGTCCAACTTCGGCGACATGTCTTGCTCAGAAGCTTTTGGTCTCCCGCGCCAACATCTCAACCTTTTCTCGTCGTCTTGAGTTGGATGGATTGATCTTACAAAGGCCGCTTAATCCCGGTTCAAAAAGAAAAAATTTTCATCTGACCGCAAAAGGCGAAAAGATTTTTGAAAAAGTGGCCCCCGCGCATGTGAGACGGGTTCAAAAATTGATCAAGCCCTTCTCCGCTAGTGCAATGAAAGAATTGAGAAAGCTAAATGACTATCATGAATGCGAAGAAGAATACTTTTAACTTGGGACATGGATGATTTTATGAAAATGCCAGCTATTGCAGCTTTTGTTAAGACGCTTGGAATGAGCCCGGTGAAAACCAGATTGGCTGCTGACCTAGGATCCGAGAAATCAAATCAGTTGTATCGACTCTGTTGCGCAGCTATCGAGAAAACGCTGGTGAGCTATCAAATCCGAAATGATTTTCAGTCCCAGGTATTTTGGGCAACCCAGGAACAAAATACGGAAGAGGCTTGGACTGCATTTCCTTGCCTTTGGCAGGGCGGCGGGAGCTTGGGTGAAAAATTAAATACAATCTACCAACTGCTGATGGAAAAATCAGGTTCAGCAATTATTATCGGGTCGGATTCTCCACAGATTTCCGCTCAGCAACTTTTGGAAACGACAAAATTGCTAAATAATTATTCGTTTGTGGTGGGCCCGGCAGTTGATGGCGGATTTTATCTCGTTGCCGGAAACAAATGCATCCCTCGAGATCTTTGGGATTCTCTTTTCTATTCAACTTCCACGGTCGGAGCTTGTTTAATCAAAAAGCTACAGATGCTTGGCTCAGTTGCGCTTTTGCAGCCGCTGTCAGATTTAGATACCATCTCTGATCTTCCTCGGATTGAAGCTGAGCTTTTCAGTTTGGACGAGCACAGTTTTGAGCAGGACTGTCTACTAGAAGAATTTGCAAAGTTGGGCCTGATCGAAACAGCAATTTAACAGGCGAGCTTTATGCAAAATTTAACATGCGCTTTGATCATACCAGCATTGAATGAAGAAAAATCGATTCAAAGTGTCCTAGAAAGAATTCCAAGCAGATTTAAATCCCATCTAATTGTTGTCGACAATGGCTCTGATGATCGAACTGCAGAGATCGCATCTCAAATGGGTGCTATTGTCTTGATTGAGCCTCGCCGAGGTTATGGTCAAGCCTGTTTAGCTGGGCTCAAATATTGCGAAACCATTCGACCAGACATTGTTGCTTTTATTGATGCAGATTTCAGTGATGATCCGATGGATCTGGAAAGAGTTTTTGATTATTTGGTAAACAACAACCTCGATCTTGTCATAGGTTCCCGAACGACTGGGTTGGCCGAAGCCAATTCTCTCTTGCCCCAAGCAAAGTTGGGAAATTGGTTTGCTGGAAGAATGATGGGACTTCGTTTTGGCTATCAATTCAGCGATCTGGGTCCTTTAAGAATCATTCGATGGGACAAGCTGCAAAG
>JAYTZS010000391.1:0-8086 GCA_043741885.1 Bdellovibrio sp.
CTCAAAGATATTTAAAGGTTTCGATGTGCTAGGATAAAAGACCACTTCGCCCAGTGGAAATACAAAGAATTCCATGATAGCTTATTATCTCAAGGAGCCAGCATGCTTGAAAGAGAAAAAGAGACGAGAAGGATTGTTTTCTTCGACGGCGTCTGCCACCTTTGCAATTTTTTTATCGATTTTGTGGTTCGAAATGAGACAATAGCAAAATCTTTCTTTTTTGCGCCTCTTCAAGGTCAGACGGCTCAAAGGTTTCTTTCAGAGGCGGACCGCAAGGAACTTAAATCGGTTGTCTACTGGGATGGAAAAAGTTTGCATCGACAGTCAGAAGCGGTCTTGCTGGTTGGCCGCCACTTGAGATTTCCTTACTCTTATTTAGCTCGAGTGGCTGAGCTGATACCATCACGGATGAGAAATCGGCTGTATGATTGGGTGGCCCTTCACCGCTACTCTTGGTTTGGCCAGCTGGACTCTTGCCGGCTTCCCACAGCTGCTGAAAAAGCTCAGCTTTTAGAATAGGCTTGTTAGAATAATCCTGGTTTATTTAGAAAAATCCCTTTTTAAGCGCTCAAAGCATTCTTTCATCAACGGACGATCGCCAATTGAAAGCTCTCCCTCGACAACTGTCGAGGCGCAGACCCATTTCATGGCTTGGTGTTCGAGAAGATGGATTTGCTCGACTGGCCCTGAAACAAAGTACACTCGAAGTTCAAAAGTCCGGCCCATTCCCGACTGGAACTGACTCTGCCCGAGCTTTTCTTTGACTTGGACTTTGATTGAAATTTCCTCTTCCATTTCTCGTTTCAGAGCCTGAGAATCACTTTCTCCGAGCTCGACTTTGCCGCCGGGAAATTCCCAGTGCCCTCCACCAATGTCGCCAGCGGCTCTTTGAAAAAGCAAAACCTCGGGCTCTTGGAGCTGGTCGTTCCAGCGATGAAAGACACCGGCGACAACCGGAATGGTTTGAGAAGACATGTTGCTCAGTTTGGCGTCTCGTCCGGAAGGCGTCAATGGCCTTTGAATCTGATTTCAATCTGTCGCCAAAACAGCTAAAGTGACTGCATGCTCGAGCTCCACAACAGTTATATCGTGATTCTTTTAGGCGGCGTGGCCATGTTCTTGTATGGAATGACTCTAGCCAGTCACTCCCTAGAAAAAATTCTTGAAGGACGAATCTCACTTCTGCTCAACAAACTTTCTGACAATCACTTTTTTGCTATTGTCATAGGCATTTCTCTGACCACATTGTTGCAAAGTTCAGGAGCCGTGACTTCCATGTTGGTTGGCTTGGGTTCGGCCAAAGTGATTTCTCTTCCTCAGGTGATGGGAGTGATCATTGGAACGGCCATAGGCTCCACCATCACAGTTCAGTTGATCAGCTTTGATTTGGTTCAATATGCTCTCCCCACTTTGATTCTTTCATTCGCAGTTTATTTCTTTTCGAAAAAAGCCGGCTTCAAAACCATGGCTTCAGTTTTTATCGGTTTCTCCTTTCTGTTTTTAGGCCTCGGAATGATCTCAACTTCAGCTCATTTTTATGCCGGCCAAGATGCTCTAAAAGAATCGATTCAAACGTTAAAGGACAATCCCCATCTCTCGTTGTTTATCTCGATCATCTTCTGTGCCCTCGTCCAGAGCAGTGCAGTGACCGTGGGCTTAGTCATGTCGTTGGTGCAAGCCGGAGTTCTCTCTTTGCATGATGCTATGTTCTGGGTTTACGGTGCGAACATTGGAACGACGTCGACGGCACTGATGGCAGCAGTTGGCAGCAATCACATCGGACGTCAGGTTGCGTGGGCGCATTTTTTCTACAAAGCACTCAGCGTTTTGATCTTCCTCGTTGGTCCCATTCACGAGTATTTTATCAAACTTCTCCAGAGCTTTCACACAGCTCCCTCTCGAGAAGTAGCCAACGGGCATTTATTATTCAACTTGATCTCGGCAGCTTTGTTTTTCCCTTTCATCAAGCCAGCAGCTCGATTTATCGAGCGGCTGTTCCCAAAAAATCCCAAAGAGGATTTCACAGCCGAGTATCTTTCCCTGAACAATTATCAATCCACGGCTCTCGCCGTCTCCTATGGCAACCGCGAGATTATGCGCACAGCCGACATTGTGATCTCAATGATCAGAGACTCATTGTTGTTATTTGATCATGCCGATCCCTCGATGATCGAATCGATCAAAGATCGTGACAACAAGGTCGATTATTTGTACCGAGAAACGAAAATGTTTTTGCTCGATCACGCCAACAAAAGTCAAACGGCAGTCCATCAAGGAATCATGAGCATGATCATGTTTCTAAGTGACTTGGAACGAGCGGCTGATTCGATCGATATTAATTTAGTCACATTGGCCATCAAAAAAAATGCACTAAAACTGGAATTCTCTCGAGAAGGCTGGGAGGAAATCAAACAGATGCACTCTCAGGTCATTCGGGTTGCAACGATGGCAATCAATTCCTACAACAACAAAGAGATGTGCGAAGACGCAATTCTGCTCAAGCGTGAATTGGCAAAACTGGAACTTCAGATGCGAGAAAACCATATCACTCGACTCAATCGTGGCCTTCGTGAGTCTATCAACACAAGCTCAATTCACTTGGATCTTTTATCCGAGTACAAGCGAATCGCGAGCTTGCTGTGCACTCATGCTTATTCCAACCGAGCTTAGAGGCTGTTTCAGATTCAAAACTGACAGCGTTGCCGCGTCGTCGGCGTACAGGCGTACAGGCGTATGCTCTCCTCCTTGCGCCTTGCAGTTTTGAATCTGAAACAGCCTCTTAGATATTTTTGTCGACAGCCGGCTCACGGCGCCGGGCGGACCTTTTGAGTGGCTTGCAGAGAAGTTTCGTACTCGAACTTAAGAATTTCCAAACACTGCTCGGCAAAAACCTGCGGTTTCAGTTTTAAATCTTCTAAACTGGCTGTTGCGACAGGAGTCCCCTTGTTAGAAACGTTGATCGCGAAATGGATCAAGGTAGAAACCGGTGAAGATGTGGCGATGCTGATGCTCAACTTTTTGGAGTTCCAATAAAGATCATCACCTGTGCGTTGAATCTTTAGATTCTTAACTGGGCTTTGCTGCTGGATCACGTCTTTAACCATGCTAGCAAAAAACCTTTGTAGTAAAACTCCGCTGATTAATTTTTGATCAAATATTTCGATGATAAAATGAACCATGTCCGAGCCAGCAATCACTGCCTTGTCTAAAAGATCTTCGCCGTCAATCATGTGCTCGAAAGAAACATGGCACGGTCCGCGCCAAGCGACTGCTGAATCACCTAAGATCTTGTATTGTAGATAGGCATACAAAGAGCGTAACTGCTGCCCGTCATAAACTGCGGTCTGTTTGAGCCATTTTATTTTCATTCGCTGAACCCCAAGTTTTCACCAGAAAAGAGAGCTGTCACATCGACCTGGTTGGCGAGCAAAGCTCTTTTGGATCTTTGGCAGGACTCGCATTGTCCGCACCACTTCTCTCCGCTGAAGTAACATGGCCACAGCCAAGACCAATCAATTTTTAGTCGAGTTCCAAGTTTAACAATTTCCGTTTTATTCATTTCCGTTGTCAAGCACGTCACTTGCACCTGATTGGACGTTGAATAGCTCAGTGCCTTTGTTGAGGCTTTTAAAAATTCGTCCGAGTTGTCGGGAAAAGTTGCAGCCTCTTCTTGATTGAAACCGGGAACGATCCAATCGGCCTGCAAACTTTCGGCAAAACCTGCGGCGATATTTAAGAAAATTCCATTGCGATTGGGCACCCAAACACTTGTTGCCGACGACCGAGATTTTTCGATGTCGTCAATAGACACATGTTTCCCTGCAGGAACTTTTGAATCGGGATTGCTGGTAAGTAAAGAAGAGGAAAATCCTTCAAAAAATGGAAGTTTTAAAACTTTGTGAGGCAACTTCAACAGCTGACAAAGAGAAGACGTCACTTCAATTTCTTTTTGTGCAGCTCTTTGGCCGTAATCGAAGGTCAGAGCTAGAGCAATGTCGGACACCTCGCGAACCGCCAACAAATTAACAGTTGAATCCATGCCTCCGCTAAATAAGACGACTGCTCTAGGCCGAGAACTCATGACAAGTTTGTCTTCCTGACTCTTCGCTGGGTGCTGTTCGCTTCTTGCATCAAACTTCGGCTGACGGCCTCAGCACGCTCGAGCACTCGACGACCGATCAGTTTCAGGATCACATCGTCGACCATTTTTTTGGTGGTTTTTTGAATTTTTCTAGCTGCGGTCAGCATTTTATTTGCAGATTTCTTTTTCGCTGCTCTGACTGGAGTCAGGGCTTTTTTTGCCGACGAAACCTTTGGCTTGGTGGATTTTCCTTTTGCCGCTTGTTTCTGAGATGGGTTTTTCTTTGCTACAGCTTTTTGTTTCATTTCGCTTCTTTCTGAAGTGAGGGACTGGCTCTCATGTCTTTGATGAGGACCTGCAAGGTTCGGCGACCGGAAAAATAATTCCATTGCACTTCGCACAAGAGATCAGCGCACTCCCCAGCTTTGGGAAGATTTTCGACGACAGACTTGGGAGGAGAAAAAAACAATCCATCCAACAGTCGGCCGGTGGTCGAGTCTTCCAATTTGAATTTCAAGTGATTGCCTCTCAAATGCAGAATGTCTTTGATTCGCACCTGATTCATTCGAAAAATGGGATTTGAAAAACTTTGGCCGAAGGGTCCAAGAATTTCAAACCAACGCATCAGATTCTCATTGATCTCGCTGAGCTCGGCTTGCAAATCATATTCAAGAGCAAAAGGCTCACTGACTTTTTGCAGTTTAAAATGCTCGACCAGTTTGGCCACAAAGGCAGGCTCATTGTCCTGGTGCAATTCAAATCCAGCCGCAGCCTCGTGTCCACCGAAACGCACCAAATGCTCTTTTCCAGAGTCGAAAGCCTTGAGCAAACTAGAAGTAAAACCATGCGGAAGCCTGGCACTTCCGGTAATCACTCCTTGATCGTTGATCGCTCCGACAAAAGCGGGAACATTTTTTTGCAAAGAGAGTTTGGTGGCAATCAGGCCGACCACTCCTTTGTGGAAATTTTTTGAGGCTAAAAAAACAAAGCCTTCATGCGGCCAGGTGCTGAGCGATTCGAAAGCTTCAGATTCGCCCGCCCCTTGCAATAGAACTCGGTCGGAGTTGTTTTTCAATACGGTTTTCACCATCTCATCAGCAACTTTGCGATTTTCTGCCAAATAAAGATCTATTGGCATCACTCCCGTTTCCATTCGAGACAGAGCATTCAATTTCGGTGCGAAACGGATCGCTACATCCTGACCCGAGAGTGGACGGCCAGCCATGTCTAGATTTTCTAATAAGGCTTTCAGACCGGGCCGGGTTGTTTTTTCTAACTGCAATAAGCCTTGCTTGACCAGAGCTCGGTTGTCCCCAACCAGCGGCACCATGTCAGTCAAAGTCGCAATCGCAAAACAATCGAGAACTGATTTCAAATCCAAATGAGTTTCTGTCACCAGTCCGGCGTTGATCAATCCCCGCTTCAGAGCCCTCAAAAGATAGAAAGCCACTCCGGCCCCGGCGAGATAACCGAGCTCAGAGGTGTCTGCTTTTTGATTGGGATTGACCACAGCAAAGGCTTTTGGAAGTTCTTTCGCCGGCTGATGGTGATCAGTTAAAATCACATCGATGCCGAGCTCCTTGGCTTTTAGGCAGGCTTCGAAAGCCGTGATTCCAACGTCAACCGTAATAATCAAAGAGACGTTCTGTTTTTTTAAATCATCGAGCAAATGAGCATGAAAGCCGTAACCTTGCGACAACCGCTTCGGTTGCGCCAAAACCAAATGTTGAAACCCCAACTGACTAAGTCCGTCTTGCAGCAAGGCCAGGCCCGAAGTCCCGTCCAAATCAAAGTCGGCATAAATGCACAAAGTTTCTTGTTTGCGAAAAGCTTCAACCAGCCGCTCCACAGCAGTCTGCATATTGAGCAAGAGAAAAGGATCTTTGAGCTCACTGAGCTTGGGGGCGAGCCATTTCAAGACTTGCTCCGACTGCCCTAAGCCACGCATCATCAACAACCTTCGGATAAGAGGCGGATATTCGCTTTCGGAAAGATCACTTGAATCAGAATCTTTCGAATTGAGATGGGCTTCTTTGCGAGAACGCCAGAGAATATCCAATATGCAACCCTTCAGTTAAATCAGCCAGCCAAGCTAGCCAGCCAAATCGGACAGCTAAGCCGTCGCCTTGCGACCGCCTTTGATTTTTTCCATCAGCAAAATAACTGGTGCTGCCACATAGATGGAAGAATAAGTACCGAAAATAATTCCAATGCACATCGCGAATGCAATGTCCGACACGGTTCCGCCGGCAAACCAATAAAGCGAAAGAGCCGAAGCAAAAACAGTCCCAGATGTGATCAGGGTTCGCTCAAACATATCATTGATCGATTTGTTGATAATAAACCGCGTCCCACGTTCCTTGTACTCATGTTGAGTCTCGCGAATTCGGTCAAACACCACAATCGTGTCATTCAGCGAGTAGCCGATCAAAGTCAAAATCGCCGCCAGAATCGGCACATTCACTTCTCTGCCAGTAGCGACGAAAATCGCCAAAGTCACAATCGCATCATGGGCCAAACACAGCACTGCTCCAGGAGCAAAATTGTAATCAAAGCGAAGAGCGACGTAAATCAAGATGACTAGAAGACAATAAAATACCGCCAAGAAACCATTTCGCTTCAACTCGGCACCGACCTGCGGACCCACTGAATCGACCCGACGGATTTCAGGTTGAAAAACTGCGAGCTCCGTTGTGACAGCATCTTTCAATCCAGTCACCGCTCGATTCTGATTTTCATTGGCCTCTTTATCGGTCGCTCCCGTTGGAGTTTGAAAACGAATGATATATTCGCTTGTCGCTCCGTAACCTTGAATTCCGACATTCTGCAACTTTTGCTTTTCCGCTACGCTTCGAACTTGTTCGATGGAAACTGGCTGCCCGAATTTCACTTGCAGCTCGGTTCCGCCGGCGAAGTCTATTCCGTAAGGAATTCCGCGAATAGCCAAGTAGACCAAAGAAATTAAAACCACGGCTATGGATAAGCCTCCGAAAAATCCAACTTTGCTAACAAAGTCAAACTTTCCAAAATCGTGAGCCACTGGAGTCTTGGAATTTTTATTGGATTTGTTATTTGTATTCATATTCGTTTTCGTACTCGTATTCATAGTTGTTTCCTAAACTGAAAGTTTCTTCACGCCGAAACGGTGAACCAAAAGATCGACCACGACTTTCGAAAAGAACACATTGGCAAAAAGAGTGGTGATGATACCAATTAGTAACGTCACAGCGAATCCTTTGACCGGACCCGTTCCAAAGTACATCAACACCAGAGCTGTTGCTGCGACCGTGACGTTGGCATCCAAAATGGCTGACATGGCTCGGCTGTATCCTTCTCGCACCGCTGCACTAAAGCTCGAGCCTTTGCGCAGTTCTTCGCGCATTCGCTCATTGATCAACACATTGGCATCCACTGCAAACCCGACGGTCAGGGCAATTCCGGCAATTCCGGGCAAAGTCAAAGTCGCACCCAAAGTTGAAAGCAAAGCAATCACTGCTGTGACGTTCACCACCAAACACAAATCGGAGACGACGCCCATTCCTCGGTAGCGCGCGACCATAAAAATCAAGATCAATAAAGCGCCAATCCAACTTGCCATTACGGCTTTGTGAACCGAATCGGCTCCCAAAGTAGGCCCGACTCTTCGCTCTTCTAATTGTTCTAAAGTTGCTGGCAAAGCACCGGCTCGAAGCGCTGTTGAAATCATCTTGGCTTCTTCCATGCTTTGATTTCGATCCCGCGATCGGCCTAAAGTGATGACGGCTCGTCCATCACCAATTTGAGTTTGGATGTTCGGAGCCGTCTTCACGACTTTATCCAAAACCACGGCCATTCTCTTGCCAATGTTGGAAGCCGTGAGCTCTTTGAATTTGCTCGCACCAGCCGAATTGAACTTGATGGAAACTTCCGGCGCCCCATACTGATCGAAATTGACAAAAGCATCGTCCAAGGCGTCGCCGCCGAGACCGGTATCGGTGTGTACCAAGAAAGGCACTCGACCGGCTT
>JAYTZS010000392.1:0-8064 GCA_043741885.1 Bdellovibrio sp.
GAAGTCGCAATCGTGGAGATAGGTGGAACCGTCGGGGACATTGAAAGCTTACCATTTCTAGAAGCGATTCGGCAAATGCGAGTCGATGTCGGCTTTGAAAATTCAATTTTAATCCACGTCACCTACGTGCCATTTATCGCAGCTGCTGGAGAGCTAAAGAGCAAGCCGACTCAGCACTCGGTGAAGGAACTGCGAGAAATTGGTTTGCAGGCTGACTTTTTAGTTTGTCGAACTGAAAAACCAATGGATCAAAATATTAAAAGCAAAATTGCGCTTTTTTGCTCTGTGAAACCTGAATATGTGATCAGTGCTCCAGATGCATCGACAATTTATGAAGTGCCATTGAATTTATCTAAAGAAAAGTTAGATCAACATGTGTGTGATCGCTTGCAGCTAGAGACCGGAGTCGCTAATTTGAAAGGTTGGGAACACATTGTTCGGACCTTGAAAAATCCATCGAAATCAATCCGGATTGCGATTGTTGGTAAATATGTGGATTTGAAAGAGTCTTACAAGTCTTTGAATGAATCGATTGTGCATGGAGGGATTGCTAACTCCAGCGAAGTCGAAATTGTTTATGTCGATTCGGAAAAAATCAACGACAAGAATGTTGCCCAAGTTCTCTCTTCAGTCCATGGAATCCTGGTTCCCGGTGGGTTTGGCTCACGAGGAGTCGATGGGAAAATGGCTGCGATCCAATTTGCTCGTGAGAAATCAGTACCTTTTTTTGGCATTTGTTATGGAATGCAGCTGGCGGCAATTGAGTTTGCGCGCAATGTGTGCGGAATCAAAGATGCGACCAGCCGCGAATGGCATGATGAGAGCAAAAGAAATGGAAATTTTGTCATTGATCTGATGACCGAACAGCGTGCTGTGCAGAACAAAGGCGGAACCATGAGGCTGGGCGCTTACAACTGTACTTTGAGTCCGCACTCGAAAGCATTTCAAGTCTACAAGACAGCGAATATTTCAGAGCGGCATCGGCACCGTTTTGAGTTCAATAACAAATACAAACAATTGTTCGAAAAGCGTGGAATGAATGCTGTTGGAATCTGTCCCGAACGTGATCTGGTCGAAATTGTTGAGCTGGGGGATCATCCTTGGTTTGTTGGAGTTCAATTTCATCCAGAATTTAAATCTAAGCCATTGGCGCCCCATCCTTTGTTCACTCATTTTGTCAAAGCGAGTTTGAAACGGAAGGAATTAGGGCTCGGATCTCGAATGGCCAAAACCAAAGCTGCTGAAAAATATCTGGAAAGCTAAAATGAAAGCTAAAAAATGAAAAGATCTTCGCTTGAAAGAGCTCGCACAGTTTTAGAAATTGAAGCCCAAGCTATTCTGGCCATGCGAGATCGTTTGAATTTTCATTTTGACCAAGCAGTTTCTGCTATTGAGCAAGGAGCGGGTAAGTTGATTGTCAGTGGAATTGGCAAGTCGGGGCAGATTGCGCGAAAATTGGCGAGCACTTTTTCTTCGACTGGAACTCCAGCTGTATTTCTTCACCCGGCCGAAGGTTCGCATGGGGATTTGGGAATGATTTCTCAAAACGATGTCGTTCTGATTCTGAGTTATGGCGGGGAAGCCCCGGAATTGAGCCCCTTGCTCAATTATATTTCTCGCAAAGGCAATATTTTAATCGCAATGACCGGCTCTTTGAACAGCACGCTCGGCAAAGCCGCAAAAGTGGTTTTGGATGTGAGTGTTGCCAAAGAAGCCTGCCCGCTGTCGCTGGCTCCGACAGCAAGTTCCACTGCAACCTTAGCAATGGGAGATGCGTTGGCTATGTCCGTGATGGAGGCCAAAGGTTTCAGTGCGGAACAATTTGCTGAATATCATCCGGGTGGAAGCTTGGGATTCAAACTCACTCGAGTCAGTGATAATATGCACACTGGCCTTGGTTTTGTTTTGGTCAGTGAAGATACTCCGGTGCGAAAAGTATTTTCATTGATGAGTCAGAAAGATTCTCGTGGAGCCGCCGGTATCATCGATAAAAATGGCGAACTAATTGGGATTATAACCGATGGTGATATTCGCCGAAGGTTGGAAAACAGTAATGATCCTTTAACAGGTATGGCAAGTGACATGATGACTCGGAATCCGAGAACTGTTGTCGCCGATGAAATTGCAGAAAAAGCCCTTTTTTTGATGGAGCAATTCCGTATCAATTTACTGTTTGTTTTGGACCCTGATTCGCAACCTATCCGCAAGCCCGTCGGGATTTTACACATCCAAGATCTTCTGAAAAATAAAATTCGATAATAAATTCCCGGAGTTGCTGTTCATCTTATTGACCCTCCTGCGACTTTGGTCTGTGTTTCAGTGAATCGATCGCTGAGATTGTTGCCCTTGAGTCCTCGATCAAGACAAGATTGATGTGAACAAGGAATTCATGAAAGCCCAACTGCAGGTTTCGAAGCTATCGAAAATTAAAATGCTCATCCTTGATGTTGACGGAGTCTTGACGGATTGCCGCGTTTTTTTAGACTCCAATGGGGACTGGAAAAGACAGTATTCCATTCGAGACGGTTACGGGATCAAGCGATTGATCGAAGCTGGTTACAAAACCGCCGTGATCACCGGCTCCAAAGCGAAAGATATCGAAGCCAGAGTCCAGGCTTTAGGCGTCGATTACTTTTATGAAGGTTCCTTGGACAAACTTCCAGCATTTGAAGAGCTGCAGCGCAAAAGCGGGCTCAAGCCAGAAGAAATGGCCTACATGGGAGATGATTTATTCGACATTCCCATTTTAGAAAAAGTCGGATTTGCAGCGACCGTTCCCGAGGCAATGGAAGATGTCATGAAGTGTGTTGATTATGTAAGCCAAAGACCCGGTGGCAACGGGGCCGTTCGGGAAGTCTGTGACTTTATTTTTAAGTATGGAGCGTTTCGCCAAGAGCTGAACCAGGACGGAGAAACATGAGACGAAAGTGTGTGAAAATTGGATGGATTTCGTTGCTTGCAAGTTTGCTGGTTTGTTTTCAGGGGCTTGAAGTTAGAGCTTCGGAGACGATTGACTTTCCTGAAGATGAGCTAGCCCAAGAATCGGTTCTTCCAAAATTTGACCGCCCGGACTCGGTTAAAAAAAGAAATGTCACAACTGAAAATAAATTCGAGTTGGGGGCTTACTATGGCTGGAATATTTTAGAGCCCATCCAAAATCAAAGCAAAGTTGGCTTCAACCTGGGCTACCACTGGTCAGAGGAATCAGCGTTGGTCCTCAATTATGCTCAGTGGCTCGGAGGACTGAACAAGCAGTACACGGATGAACTTCTTTCGAGCAACCATTTGGATTTTAATCGCTCGCCAAAAATCAAATATTCAGCTTTCGCTCACTACGAGTGGAATATTTTTTATGGCAAAATCAGTTTAACCAAGCAGGGAGTTGTCAATCTATCGACTTATCCGATTATCGGAGCAGGCCTCACAACTTACGAGCATAAAAGTTACCCTGGAATCGATTTTGGTATTGGGCAAAAATTCTATTTCGGAAAAAGCTTTGCTTTGTGAGCCGATTTCAAACTTCAATACGGACAAAAGCCAAGTCCATTTTTGCAAGCGGCTTTAAAAACATCTCCAGCTGATGGAACAGCCGGCAGTGGATTGGGGGATCGAGTTCCAGCACCTGGTGACTTTCAAGACAAGTGGGATCTATCAACAATCTTGGATGTAGGAGTGTCTTTTCTATTTTAAGCGGCTAGACGTTGATCGAGCTTTGTGGAAATGGATGCCTGTTAGAGGTCCAGTTTCACAGGGTGATCCTACAACCCCTTCAATAAATTAGATAATTTAGAAATGATCTTAATTTTTTTTACCAAGTCTAAATGGATGTGAGCATGCGAAAAGGATTTCTTCTCAGCACCGTAGCATTGATCGCTGCAGTTCATTTCTGGACTCCTTCAGCGCAAGCTCAAGACGACAGTCTGGACGTCACAGCTGACGTGGATCAAATCGAAGCTGAGATTGAAAAAAAGTCTCCCAAAGCGCCAACTTCTGAAGTTCAGTTGGAAAAAGAAAAGCCACTGGAGGATTTCTCAGGGTTAGGAAAGTTGGCTCCCTTTAGTCAGGTGTCAGTGATTCAAAAAAGATTCTTACCGAAGACATCTCGGTTTGAATTTTTCGCAGGAATAGTCAATGTGGTAAATGATCCGTGGTTTACTGGAATCGGCTTTGACGGAAGACTAGGTTACCATATCAATGAAACCTGGGGAGTGGAGCTCACTCAAGTTTTGCTTTCGAGCTCACAACGTCAAGCCATCAAAGATTTGCATGATCAAAATGGAGTGAATACCGAATCCATCGTGACATCAAAAAGTTATACGGGCGGAGCCGTTGTTTGGACGCCGATTTATGGAAAAATGGGATTGCTCAATCGAAGAATTATTCCATTTGATATGTATTTCTCGGCAGGTGGCGGAGCGACCGGAATTGAAGGCGGAACAGGCGGCAGTACGATTCATTTTGGTACCGGCCAAATTTTTGCGATTACCAAAGGGATTGGCTTTCGTTGGGACTTCACTTGGAACTCTTACAATGCAATTCCTGCCGCAGCTCAAGCACAAAATTTTAACAATCTCATGTTAAGTTTCGGCGCCAGCTTCTTTTTCCCTGGAGCAAAATACAGATGACGATTCAGAAAACCTGTCTGAAATCTTTTTTCTTGATAATCGCACTGAGCTTCACCTGCGCACCGGCTTTGGCGAAATCGAAGACGTCTCGTAAAGCGAAGGCTCCTCGAGCCAGTATTCAATCGAAAGTTCCTCGAGCTAGTGCTCAACCGAGAGTGGTGGCTCCTCAAGCTCCGACAGTTTCGGCAGCTAGCCAAAAAATGCTTTCGGAAGCACTGAACATGGCGAAAAATTCTCAGTATGAGCAAGCGGCAGTCAGGCTGTTTGCTCTCTCTCGACGTGCAGATTTAGCTGAAGAGAAAATGCAAATTAAATACATTCTTGGAGTTTGTCTTCTAGAAATGAAACTCTATCAAACAGCGGCATTTCAATTTGTCGACGTGATTCGCAACGGAAATAGCAAGTACACCAAGCAATCGATTGAAAAGCTTTCGATCGCCGCCGATGAACTGAGTGATGACACACTATTGAACTACGCTGTCACAAAAGTTCAGTTGGACGATTTTCCTGAAAAATACAAAGATATGATTTATTACCGATTGGGCGAGATCAAATTAAAAAACGGGCAGTTTGACCAGGCAGCACAGGCTTTCGGAAAAGTAGGAACGACAAGCCGTTATTTTGCTCAAGCCAAATTCAACCGCGGCCGAGCTTTCTTGGAAAACAAACAGACCAATGAAGCCCTTCGCGCTTTCCAAAGTTTGCTCGCTTCTCGTGGATCAGCGTATGTCACTGATACTAATCGAGTAGCCGCCGAAGTGGCAATTGCCCGGACTTATTATCAGGCTCAACAATGGGACGAAGCTCTAGAGTGGTACCGCAAAGTTCCTCGAGATACTGACTTGTGGCATGAAGTTTTATTTGAGGAGAGCTGGGCTGATTTGAGGGCCGCGAAATTCCGTTCGGCTCTTTCTAATTTTCAATCGCTTCATTCCTCTTATTACGAAGACTATTACATCCCCGAATCTCTGCTTTTGCGCGCAATTGTTTACCTTTACATCTGCAAATACGACGAGATGGACAAGGTCTTGGGTTTGTTTGAAAAAACCTATGGACCAGTCCGGGCTTCTTTGGGTGAATTCATGGCAGGCAATCAAGATCCAATGACTTATTATCAAGAAGTTGAGCGAGCAGTGCAGATTCGAAAAGACGGCAAGGCTCCTTCTGGACTGCGGATCCCGTACGTGATTGCACGGCATATCACAAATGAAGGAAACGTCAAAAGAGCATTTTCTTACATTCGAAATTTAAACGAAGAAAAGCGCCGTCTGGATTCTTTACAGACTCTTAGCAAGAATCAGCTGGGCGCTTATGCTAACAAAATCATTTCGAATCGAGTCCGCAACACTCGAGTCTCAATAGGTGAAATGGCTCGAAATCATATCGTTTCCATGCGAAACGAGTTGCATGATCTTTATGAGCAAGCTGGATTCATACGCTACGAAATGATCAACGGGCAAAAAGAGCAATTGAAGAAAAAAATCGCTGGTAAAGATATCAGTTCCAAACAGATCGATGAAAACGTCAATCGAGAATTCTACATTCAGAATGGTTACGAATATTGGCCATTTGATGGTGAGTATTGGTTGGATGAAATTGGGAACTATCACTATCTAGGAAAGCAGAGTTGTGAGTAAGACATGAAAAATTATCTATTTTCACCTTTAGCTTCGTTTCTGATTCTCTCTCTTGTTTTGCCAGGAATGGCAGCCGCGCCTAAAGCCAAAAGCAAAGCCCCCACAGCCCCGGTTCAAAAAAGGAAAACTGTCGGTGAGATGTTAAAGCAAGCCGACCGCGGAGCGGAGCTGGGTCAGCATGCAAAAAGTCAAATCAACTTGCCTCAGACTGGCGATCTGTTTGATCAGAAAAAAGCATCCGCAGTGAATCTGAATCAAGTAAAGCCGCCAAGAACATCTTCATTTTTCGACGATGCCAACGAAGATAAAAATAGATTAGAAAAAATCACAGATCAACAGATTGCTGAATTGTTTAAGCTGACCCAGAAATTTAAAAATTCACCGCAGCGCGGAGAGCTCTGGCTTCGACTGGCAGAGCTGTATGTAGAAAAAGCTGGAGTGATCGATTTCCGCCGACAAGGGGAATTTGATCAAGCTCTGAAAGAGTTTCAGGCAGGTAAGCGCAAAGTGAAGCCGGTCTTGGATACGGCCGATGCCAAAGAATACAATCGCAAAGCCATCCAGCTTTATGAATGGTTCGCACGGGACTTCCCCAAAGACGATAAAATGGACCAGGCGCTTTTCTTTCTAGGATACAACTATTACGAGTTGAACCAGTTGCCGAAAGGAACTGAATACTACACTCGGCTTACCAAGGAGCATCCGCGAAGTCCTTATATTGTCGAAGCTAACTTTGCTTTGGCGGAATACAATTTTGAAAACGAAAAATGGAAAGTGGCTCAAGATTACTATGCTCAAGTCTTAAGATTCAAAAAGCACCGCCTGTTCAATTTCTCTCTTTATAAAATGGCTTGGTGCCAATTTCGCTCGGGCCGTTCGGCGGAAGCTTTGAAATCCATGGAAAGCTTAATCCGTATGAACAAAGACCAAGCGGCTCAGGCGAGCTTAGAGGGTCGAAAGAATATCAACAAGAACAGGCTGGAATCGGAAGGACTGAGAGACATTGTTGTATTCTATGGAGAAGTCGGGCAGGCAGAAAATGCACCTGGATATTTTCATTCTTTAGCGGGAAAAGATGGGTCTAACTATGTAGAAAAGTTGGCCTACCTGTATGCCGATAAGGGGAATTTAAACGGAGCTCGCTACTTATTTAACTACCTTATCAAAGCCAATCCGACTTCTCCGAAAGCCTTTGATTTCAAATACCAAGTCGTTCGCCTGTTTTCGAATGCAAAAAAAACCAGAGATTTCAGAGTCGAAATGTTTTCTTGGATTAAAGATTTCGATAACAACAGCGCCTGGTACCAGGCTAACAAGGCCAATACAGAATTCGTGACCAATTCTTTCAAATTAAGAGAGCAGACTTTACGGACCTATGTTCTCCAGCAACATCAAACAGCGCAGAATTCCCACGCCGCTTTTTCTCAAGCGCTGGCTTTAGAGGGTTATAAGCTGTATCTGACCGAATTCAGAGAAGCTCCTATGATTGCTGATATGCACTTTTATTATGGAGAGCTGCTTTATGATTTGAAAAAGTTTGAAGAGGCTGGCGCTCAATATCGCTGGGTGATGGAAAACGGAAAAAACAGCAAGTTTTACTCTCAGGCAGCAGAGAACTCGGTTGTGGCACTTGAAAAAGATTTGCCGACTGATCAAGAAATGCTAGCGAAGATCGACAAATCCTTGGATCCCATCGCTTTAGATCCACGAGTCGAGAGATTTATTGCTGCTTCTAAAGAGTACATCGCGCGATTGCCTGACACCGAAAAAGCAATTGAGATGAAATTTCGCGTCGGTCGATT
>JAYTZS010000393.1:0-2847 GCA_043741885.1 Bdellovibrio sp.
TGCTGGGTTTGTGTTGCTGGCGACAAGTTTGAAAAACGCGCCGAATCCGATTTTTCTCGACGAAATGTTAGCAGAAGGTTTATCTGAAAAAATGGCCCAGCCCCTGCAAGTTGAAGTGATAAAACTCGGACTGGCTGATCCAGAAATCATGAACCAAAATCAAACACCTTATTTTGACGGCAAGTAAATTGAAGCGAAGAGCCCTGATTGTAGGGCTCTTTGTTTTGGGGCCTGACGGTTGAAGGGAAGCGGGATTTTTCTAATTTTGCTAGGAAGGCATTCTTGGGTGGAAAAAGCGTTTTGGGGCAGGTTGATCCGCACACCTTATTTCTGATGGAAAAAATACTTATGTATTTAGACCTTCAGATTAGCATTTCAGTTCTTTGGCTGTTTGGGCGCCAGTTAGCGCCGGCGAGCGAACTTCAAATTGGCACTTTCTTTTTTCCTGATTTTTTATTCATCTTCTTGGGCCTAATTGACATTCCCAGGGACTCCAACTGATTGAGCTCCAGATACCAAAGAATATTTTTGAAGTCTCGTCCCCAATGAACAATTCTGGTGAAAGGCCGAAGAGTGAACACTTTGCCTATGAAGTTTTTGTGTTTGCGTATTTTGATCGCAAGATTGGAGGTGAGTGCGCGGATGAAGGCATTGTAATCTTTGCGGTCCTTGATCTTGATCACACAGTGGATGTGGGACCAGTTCAGTGCCGAAGAGTAGATGCGAATGTTAAACTTCTCAGCCGTACTTCGCAGCAATTGTTCTAGGCTTCGATTCCCTGGATTGAACACACCTGTTAGATCCGACTTTAAGATCAAATGAATCGCATGTTTATTTGAAAGTGCGCGGCGCCCTTTTCTTTTGCCTTCGAGCAAAGAGCCTCCATGCTCTTTTTTACCTTTATTTAAGGACATAAAATCTGAATCCCGCATGAATACCTTTCTCTAAATACTTGTTGAGCATTTGTAGCACAGGTTTTTAAGCGCAGATTTCAGAGCACCCGCAGGTGCATTTTAAATCGCGAATGTAAGCGCTCGAAGGCTTCGCCCCAGAGCGATCGGGAGACAGGCCAAGGAAATTTTCAAAAATTAAAAGAACTCGACTCTGCAGCAAAGCTATTGAGCGAAAAAATCGGTCAAGAAGAAAGAATGTAATTGGTTAGTGAATTGGCAGTGTGTCGGTTATTTTGAAATTCGAATAGCCAATGCTTAAGAGAGGAGTTTTTTTATTATTTTCTCCGCGGTCAAAAGGACTGACATTCTACTCGACCGGGTTTTGGCGCCCTTTTTTGATTGTGATCCGAAACTTGTTTTTTGGGCCATAACAGTTATGCGAATTTCTCTTTCAGAGCGATTGTTGTCTGTAGGAACATTGGAATTTTCTGCCAACCTATAAAGGCGGGGTTGGGAGTTATCGATCGAGCCTTCGCCAGAGACATCAATCGAGTCATTGGCAGAGTTCATGAGAGAAATCAGTAATTTCAGTCGTGACAAATAGTTCTTAATGCTTTTGCCAGCTGGCGGATCTCGTTGGTTTCTGTGGTGGATTCGCGCTTGACGATGAAGACATTGCGGCGGACCAGTCCTAGGCTTTTTGGTAACTGGAGTAGTTCTAGTTGGTGTTGAGGAACGACGCTTTGATTGTGGAGTTTGGCCACAAAGCGGGGGATGAAAATGGCGGCTAATCCTTGTCGTGCGATTTCTAAACCTGTGCTCATGAGATCGACCCGGTAGCGAATGTGGCGATTGATTTTTTCGTCGGGCCATCCGTCACGGCCTTTGACTCCGGATGGTGCTCCTTCGAGAGGACTGACCGGCACCACAAAAGGAACCTCCGAGAGGTGTTGTTTTGCAAAGTGTTTGATCTGTTCTTTGCTGGCATATGCACCCATCGTTAGCGAGGTGATTTTTATGTATTCGATGGTCTGATGTGGAATTGGCTCGTAGGTGACACCGATATCAATTTGATTAAATGCCAAGGCTTCCTCTAGGCGACCTGGCACCAGCTCATGAATTTCGACTTGGGTTTGCGGAAGGTAGCTTTTCAGAAGTGGACCTATAAAGTAAGACGTGAACACTTCGAACGATCCAATACGTAAAGTTGTCAGTTGCGGAGCCTGATTCACGCCCAAAACCTGGTCAACACGATTTAACAAATCATCCAAAAGCCTGTTTACTTGGAGCCCTCGGTCAGAGATGACAAGGCCTCGTCCACTTGCGTGAAATAGCGGGAAACCAATCTCGGTCTCCAGGGCTTTCATCGATTTGCTCAGTCCGCTATGGGAAATGCCCAAGAGATCGGCGGCCTTACGGAGATTCACTGTTTCTACAATCACCCGGAACTGCCGCAATCTATTGGTTTCCATATGGAACCAATAGTGCCAGATTATTCGCTGGATGTAAACGATTTAACCAGGCATTCTAGTCAGGATCTCCCTACCCTCTGGAGCGCATAAAGCATGGAACTTTCTGAACCAAATTCTCTTCACACACGGTTCTATACAAAGCCGGCTCTGCTTCCCGATGTTTTGGATTTATTTTCAACCGTTCGCAAACTCTATCCTGAATGTTTCTTTTTTCAAAGCAATCAAGTTTCTGATGAGGCTCCTGAATTGACAGTTCTGGGATTGGAAATTGAAGAGATCTTTTGTATTCGCGGTGGACAAGCCGAGTGCACGATCAATGGTAGGACTGAAATGAAGTCGGGCGCTCCTTTAGAGATTTTATCCGAGCGACTGCGGTTTTACACTCAAGTTGCAGAAGGTATCCCCTATGAAAATGGCGGGGCCTTTGGCATTTTGGGTTATGATGTGGTTCGTGAAATAGAGCCCCGCTTGAAAAAAGGAGG
>JAYTZS010000394.1:0-8040 GCA_043741885.1 Bdellovibrio sp.
GCCACTGATCCACGAGTTCCAGTCGGTGAGGCTCTGCAGATTCATCGGGCTTTGCAGCAAAGAAAGATCGAATCGCCGTTGATTATTTTTGCGGACGAAGGCCACGGATCTTCCAAGCGATCGAACAAAGTTCTTGAGCTTGGTCATACGCTCGCATTTCTCAAGAAGAATTTAGTTGCGCTGCCAACCGCGGAAGCAAAATAAGAATTCTTCGCACATAAATTTATAGAAATTTTATTGCGATTTTATTGAGGTTTTCGATTTTGTGAGTTGAGAGAATTTTAAGTTCGAATGACCAAAAAAGCACCGGCGCTGATCAACCCAGCGCCCAGCCACTTTGTCACTGACGGAGTTTCGCCAGACTGGATCAACTCCCATGCAAAACTGATGATAATTTGTGAGGCAATAAGTAGCAAAAAGCTATTTGAAGCGCCCACATATTCGATCGCCCACGGCAGTCCGAGCACCAGCAAAAAACCGCAAAATCCGGGAAGGATGTAGGTCCATAAAAAGGGAGATGTCCATTCGCGATTTTGCACGAATTCTGGGACAACTTTGGGATTGTAGTGAGTGAACAGAAAAAAACCAACGCTGAATAGCAAAAAAACCACCGCGTTAATTGCCATGACTGTCGACAAACCATAAGCCTCGGCCATTGTTCGATTGATTGTTGCCTGAGCCACGACAGTGAGGCCTAGAACTAGAGGAAGTAAGATATAAGCATTCATATTGAGCAAGATCATACTGAAGCTTTAGTGGACCTACAAGACAATCCAAGCTAGCCTGATTTCAAAATTTTGAAAAACCTGCCCTGGAGGATCTTTTTGGACTCCAAAACCGAAAAATTAGACTACAAATCAGCAGGCGTCGACGTCGAAGCCGGGGACCGTTTGGTCGAATGGTTGATCGAAGACGACAAAAAATATCCAACAGCTCATAGCGAAAAAATTGTTTCTGGAATTGGCGGTTTTGCCTCGCTATTTCGCGCTGACTTTTCGAAAATGAAAAAGCCCTGTCTGGTCACTTGCACTGACGGCGTAGGCACGAAAGTGAAGCTTGCAGCTGAAACCGGACGGTTCGATGGAATAGGCCAAGATCTTGTGGCCATGTGTGTGAATGATTTGATTTGCACCGGTGGAGAGCCGCTTCTCTTTCTAGATTATTACGCCTCTGGAAAACTGAACGTGCCGCACGCACAAAGTTTTCTTCGCAGCGTTCGCAAAGCTTGTTATGAATCCGATTGTGCTTTGATCGGTGGTGAGACAGCGGAAATGCCAGGTGTTTACCACGGCGATGATTTTGACTGCGCTGGATTCGCCGTCGGGGTGGTGGACGAAGACAAAGCCCTCGGAGCCCGCTGGGTGCAAAAAGGCGACAAAGTTCTCGGAGTTTCAAGCAGTGGTTTTCATTCCAATGGTTACAGTCTCTTGCGACAAGTATTTGTAGACGACTTAAAGAGTGATAAATGGCTCGATATTTTACTCACTCCTACAGCCTTGTATGTGAAGCTTTTCAAAAAACTTCAGTCCAAAGTAGAACTGCATGCCTTAGCTCACATCACAGGTGGTGGCATTGATAATGTTCCTCGAGTTTTGCCTGCACACTTGACTTGGAAAATGAAAACTTGGGTTCTGCCTGAAGCCTTCCAAGAAGTGCAAAAGCGAACCGGCTTGTCGAATAAAAAAATGCTTAAAACCTTGAACTGTGGGGTCGGCCTCGCCGTGATTTTACCGGCTGCAGAAACGGCTCAGGCTCGAAGTGTAATTGAAAGCGAAGGATTTGCAACTTTCGACTTAGGAGAGATTCAGTGAGTGGCACCGCCCTTTTGAATTCTGCTTCGGATCGAGCGAGGTTGCCAGAGCCACCTCGCTGGGCGGTGTTCATTTCCGGACGCGGATCGAATGCGGAAGCTTTGTGGGAAACTCAACCGCAATTGGATGTTCATCTCTGTGTGAGCTCCCGTGCCAAAGCCTACGGATTGTTACGAGCCAAAAGAAATGGCATTCCTACTTTGCTTCTCAATGCAAAACCGGATTGGAGTGATCTTACTGGTCAGTTAAGGAAGAGAAAAATCAATCGGATTTTTCTTTTAGGATTTATGAAAATTCTGCCGGCGGCTTTTGTTGGCGAATGGAAAGGGCGAATGTGGAATCTTCATCCAAGTCTACTGCCGCAATTCCCAGGCGCTCATGCCATCGAAGAAAGTTACAAAGCGGGAGCCGCCCTAGGAATCAGTATCCATCGGGTCACTGAGGAAATGGATGCAGGGCCCTTGTGCTTTCAGTCGTTGGTTTTGGAAAAAGCGCCAGATCAATTGCATGTGTCGTCCTTAGAAGAGGTTCAACTTAGTATTTCGATCCGAGAGCAGCACTTGGTTCGCGAAGCCGTGATGCGAGTTCAGAATTTTAATTGAGTGTTTTTAAAAGGAGATGTGTTGGATTCTCAAACTCAAGTGGCTATCATCTCGGTGTTTGGTCGCGGACTATGGTTAGCAGCTGAGCTTGCTAAAAAAAACATTCCAGTCACAGTTTTAGATGTTTCAGCGCAAATGGGGCCGTGGAAATCAGAAGATGCCATGGGGCCTTTCGGAGCTTTTTCTACGGCTCAGCCGGCTCTTCAAGCAGTGCTGGGTGCAGAATCGCTGACAGAAGTTCCGCGCGGATTGACCGTGTGGCTACCGAGCGGGCCCCTCGAATTTCGCGGTCCAAATATCGAGCACTGCTTGGCGAGCCTGGAGATTCCTGAGTCTGTGGTGCAATATCTTCGAGACGAAAATTTAAAAAAAGCTTCTCAGCTTTCGGCGCAAAACTTAAAAGCCATTGAGGCAGCCCCTTTTCGCCAAAACTGGATTGCTCAGTTGGCCCATGCCTGGGCTTCGAAAGTGGCGACTCTTTCGACGGAAGCACTTCGCGAATCGGCCAAACGAAATCTTTTCTCAGCTTTTTTTCTCCCGGCTCATCATGCTCAGTTTCTCCCACTAAGTTTGAACTGGTGTGACGCTCAGAGCGTTCAAGTGCTACGAGACGTCGAGCTGAAAGATTTGTCTCTCCTAGAAAAGGGCCACGTAGCCGGACTTGAAATTCGAACAAGCAAGCCTGGAATTTTCAAAGCTGAGCAATTTGTTTTTTGTTTGACCTCTCAAGAAGCGGGGAGAATTCAGCCTCGCATCCAGAAAGCTCTATTTGGAGATGATGTCGCTTCGCCTGAATGGGTCTGGATGAGATATCAGATCCAAGTGAAAAACCAAATTCGGGATCAAGCTTGGACTCGGGATCAGTTGCCAATTCATTTTATTTTGATCGTTGATTTGCAGCTTCCGTGGAGCCACGAAAATCTCATGATCTGGCAAAAAAAATTCAGTTCGGCCGGCCCATCCAGCCCATCCAATGATACTGAAAATACCGACACTGAAAATACCGACTATGATGTTTGGATCAAAATACCGAATGCCCATCGCTTTCAAAAGCAATACCTGCAGGATCAAGCCGAGTTGATTTGCCAAGCGATGAAAGAACGGCTTCCGGAATGCCAGCTCAAGATACAGGCCCTCCCTCTAGAAGCAGAACTGAATTTTGAACAGACAGGTCCGGCAAGACAACCGGTTTACTCTCGCACTGTTAAAGTTTTGCGTCCGGATTTTCATCAAGCCAATCAATTTTTTCACAGCCCAGAAGTTTGGTCCCACTTGGCATTCGAAGCTCAACTTGAGCATGAAGAAAAAATTCGCGACCACCTGCTTTTGTGGTGGTCTGCAAAAGAAGAGCTTCGGCTCAAACGCGAAGCCAGAGAGCAAGCCAAAATTCAAAACCAAGGAGCCAATCCATGATTGAAAGATACACTCGACCTGAAATGGGATTGGTTTGGGATGTGGAACATAAGTTTTCAAAGATGCTCGAAGTTGAAATTGCTGTTGCAAAAGTACAAGCCTCGTTGAAAATTATCCCGAACTCTGCGGCCACTGCGATTTCTGCCAAAGGCCGATTTTCGGTCAAACGCATTTTAGAAATCGAAAAGCAAACCAAGCATGATGTCATCGCCTTTGTCTCCAATGTCGCTGAAAACGTCGGAGAGCACGGGCGATATGTCCACTTTGGTTTGACCAGTTCGGATGTTTTAGACACTGCCTTTAGTCTGCAGGTTCGAGACGCGGCGGCAGTTCTAGGCCGAAGCTTAGATTTTCTCGAAAGGTCACTCAAAAATCTGATCCGAAAACACTCTGACACAGTCTGTGCGGGAAGGACCCATGGGATGTTTGCAGAGCCGACTACTTTCGGCTTGAAAATGTCTGGCTTTTTAGCCGAGCTGCAGAGAAATCGAGTTCGCTTTGATCGAGCTTCGGAGCAAATGCAAATTGCTAAGCTGAGTGGAGCGGTTGGTACTTATTCGAGCCAGTCGCCACAGGTCGAAGTGAAAGTAGCGAAGCTGCTCGGCTTAAAACGAGAAACTGTTGCAACCCAAGTCATCCCTCGAGATCGGCATGCCGAAATTTTGCTTTCACTAGCACAGATCGGCACCGGGCTTGAACGCCTAGCCGTTGAGCTTCGGCATTTGCAAAGAAGCGAAGTGGCCGAAGTCACAGAAGGATTTACCAAAGGGCAAAAAGGCTCTTCAGCTATGCCTCACAAAAAAAATCCAGTTTCAGCTGAGAATATAACAGGAGCGGCAAGGCTTCTGAGATCCTACGCTGTGGTCTCTTTGGAGAACGTGGCTCTTTGGCATGAGAGAGATATCAGTCACTCGTCAGTCGAGCGAGTGATCTTTCCAGATTCTTTTATCTTGGCCGACTACTCAGTTTACAGAATGGCCGTTTTAATTGAAGGCCTCGATGTGCATAAAAAGAAAATGCTTGAGAACATGGAGCTTTCCCAGGGACAGCTGTTCAGTTCACAGGTTTTGCTTGCTCTGGTCGAAAATGGCTTGGGCCGAGAGCTTGCTTATTCGCATGTTCAAAGGCTTTGTCATTCTCTCGGAAAGGGTGACCATCTGAAGGATCAAATCCTAAAAGATCCGGAGCTCCGGCGAATTCTAAAGCCCAAAGATGTTGAAGAAATTTTTCAATTCAGTCGAAGTAAAAAAGCCATCAAAGAAATTATCAGGAGGGTTTTGTCATGAAAGGTGAACTTTTGTACGAAGGGAAAGCTAAAAAAATATTTTCGATTCCAGGTCAGTCGCAGCAAGTCCTGGTTCAGTACAAAGACAGTCTCACTGCTTTCAATGCTTTGAAAAAGGGCGAATTCCTGCAAAAAGGAGCAATCAATCGAGAAGTGAGCTCATTGATTTTCCGCTATCTAAAAAAGCAAGGAGTCCCCTCGCACTGGGTGTCGGATCAGGGAGAGACCGAAATGATTGTCGAGAAGGTCGAGATCATTCCTTTGGAAGTGGTGGTGCGAAATGTTTTGGCCGGGTCCACAGCTAAAAAACTGGGGATCGCCGAGGGCAAAAAGCTGAAAAATCCTCTCGTGGAATTTTATTTAAAAAACGATGAGCTAGCCGATCCTTTTTTAAGTGACGATCAAATCCTGATGCTGGAGATAGCAACTCAAAAAGAGCTCGACGGCTTGAAAACAAAGGTCTTACAGATCAATTCTCTTCTCCAGGCCCTGTGGAAAAAAGCGGAAATTGAGCTAATTGATTTCAAAGTTGAGTTTGGCCGCAACTCTGACCGTCAAATTTTGCTTGCGGATGAAATTTCACCAGATTGCTGTCGCTTGTGGGATTTAACCACGGGTGAGAAATTAGATAAAGACCGTTTCCGTCGGGATTTAGGTCAAGTCAAAGAGAGCTATGAAGAAGTATTAAAACGACTCAAAGAGGTGATTCATGTTGAAGCGAATTAAAGTCGGAGTAAAAATCATGCCGAGAGAAGTGATTTTGGACACTCAAGGCCGAGCTCTCGAGCAGTCCTTGAATTCCAATTCAATGCCGGTCGCTCAGTGCCGGGTGGGCCGCTTTGTCGAGCTGGAATTTGAAAATCTTGAAACCATCGAGCAGGCGGTAAGTCGTTCAGAGGAAATTGCCAAAACACTTTTGTGCAATCCTTTGATCGAAACCTTTGAGCTTACGTGGAAAGGACAAGGTTGAGAGATGAAACCTGTCGGAGTGGTGCGATTTCCTGGAACGAACTGTGACCGAGATATTATGTCATGGATGAAGGCCAAAGAGTTCCAAGCGGAAATTCTTTGGCATCTGGATATTTTTTCTGTCAAAGATTTCGAAATGATTATTTTGCCCGGAGGTTTTAGCTTCGGAGACTATTTGCGCTCAGGAGCTCTCGCCGCACTTTCGCCTGTGATGAAGTCAGTCCGTGAATTTGCCCAGCTGGGGGGCCCGGTGCTTGGAATTTGCAATGGATTTCAAATTCTATGCGAAGCGGGATTGCTACCGGGAGCTCTAGTTAAAAACGAAAATCGTCGTTTCATCGATGACTGGGCTGAGCTCGAAGTGATCTCTACCAGCCAAAAGTTCGGTGCCGGGTTTCAGAGAAATCAAACACTTCGATTGCCCATCGCCCATGGAGATGGAAAATACTACAACCGGCCTGAGGAGATCAGACATTTGTCTGATCAGGGACAAGTCTGGCTTCGTTACAAAAACAATCCTAATGGCAGTTCGAATGACATTGCCGGCGTGACTAACAAGTTGGGGAATGTCGCAGGCCTTATGCCACATCCGGAACGAGCGCTCTTCTCTTGGATGGGTGGAGCAGATGGGTGGAACTTTCTATGAGCAATAATTCGAACGAGAACATGAACGACAGCTCAAACGACAGCTTTAACAAAAAGCTAAAATACTACCGTCTTTCGATAGCTGAATTTGAAAAAATGAAAGCACTATTAGGCCGTGAGCCGAGAGCGATTGAGTGGCCCTTGTTCTCAGCTTTGTGGAGTGAGCACTGCAGTTACAAAAGTTCGAAAGTCCACTTGAAAAAGTTTGCTGAAACCATGAACTCAACTGTCGTCAGTGCAGCTGGCGAGAATGCAGGAGTGGTTGACCTAGGCCAAGGCGAGAGAATCGCTTTCAAGATGGAATCTCACAATCATCCAAGCTTTATCGAGCCCTACCAGGGGGCAGCCACGGGAGTGGGCGGAATTTTGCGAGATATTTTTACCATGGGAGCTCGCCCGATTGCGATCGCTGACTATCTTTGTTTCGGTGAGCCCGAAGCCCCGCGAATGCCAGCTTTGATGGACGGAGTGGTTCGCGGCATCAGTGGTTACGGCAATTGTGTGGGAGTCCCAACCGTGACCGGGCAAACCAATTTTAGCTCAAGCTACAATCAAAATATTCTGGTCAACGCCATGGCCGTCGGATTGTTTCGAGAGGGAGAACCGATTGCACTATCGGGTGCTCAAGGCGTGGGAAACTGGGTAGTCTACGTGGGTGCAAAAACAGGAAAAGACGGAGTGCACGGGGCTGCGATGGCTTCTGAATCTTTTGACAGTGATTCGGAATCTAAAAAACCAAATGTGCAAATCGGTGACCCCTATTTTGAAAAATTATTGATCGAAAGTTGTCTTGAGGTCATTCAAGCAGGGCTTGTCGTCAGTATTCAGGATATGGGAGCGGCAGGTCTCACCAGTTCCAGTTTTGAAATGGCCAGCAAAGGCCAGCTTGGAATGACCCTGGATCTTTCACAGGTTCCGCTTCGGGATTCGACCATGACTCCCGAAGAAATTCTTTTATCCGAGTCTCAAGAAAGAATGCTTTTGATTTGTCAGCCAGAAAAATTTGCTGCCATTGAAAAACATTTTTCTCGTTGGGGTCTCGACGCTTGCAAGGTTGGAGAAGTCTTAGCAGAAAGAAAAGTGCGTCTGTTGTGGAAGGGGGAAGTTCTCACGGAAGTGGATCCAGATCTTCTTGTTGAAAATGCTCCTCAGTATCAAAGACCATTTGAAGTTTGGAACGAACCGCGCAAAGTGAGTTATCAAGCTAACTTTAAAGAAAAGGAAAGCCAAGAATCAGAAGTAGATTTAGCTTTGCACTTAAAAAAACAACTAAAAAGTGTTCACCATTTAGACCGCAAACCGATTTACCGGCAGT
>JAYTZS010000395.1:0-8037 GCA_043741885.1 Bdellovibrio sp.
TCCGGATTCACAATTGTCGAAATTTTAGTTGCTTCGGCAATTGTGTCAGTCATTAGCTTAGCACTGAAATCCCAGCAAGCTTGCAGTCTCAACATCGTCGACGCCGCCTATCTACCTGTGAGGTCTTTCGATCCCTCAATAGCCAACCCATCTTTGACCGTGCTGAAGTTAAAAACTGGCAATGCGACTAAAACTGTTGATATCGCGGTTCAAGGTCAGCCGATCGATTCGAGTAATCCTAACATAGTGATCGATTCAATGATTTTTTCTGGAATGATTGAAATCAGTGCGGGCACCAAAACTCAATATCTAGGATTTTTGAAACTTCGATAAAAGAAAAGGGGCGACGGAGAGTAATAGTCCCAACTCACCTGGCGATGGATTTGGCCGTGATCCACGTTGATGGATCAGGCCCAGATGGATTCGATTAGCGCTTTTTTACGTTCAACATTCTCTTTTTGCGTTTGATCCGTTTTGCATTGGCTCGAGCACTTTTGTTTCTCTTTTTCTTAGCTTTTTTCGCAACTGCCATGATTCCTCCAGGTTTGCGGGTTGTTAAATTTGAATTGCTTTTAAATACTGATTCATTGCGAGTTCAGGATCTGCGGCTTCGATAATAGGTCGACCCACCACTAAAACAGAAGAACCATTTGCGATCGCTTGCTGAGGCGCTGAAATTCTTTTCTGGTCGTCTTGAACTTCGTCAGGAAAGCGAATGCCCGGAGTCGCCATAAAAAGATCGAGGTCTTTTAGAATTTCCATTTCACCAGCCGAGCAAACGATCGAATTCAAGCCTGAACGTTTGGTCAATTCAGCCAACTCACGCACATGCTCTTGGATTGGCTGGGACCGCAGATTGGATGGCAATGAGGAAGGCCCCCAGCTTGTCAAAATGGTCACGCAAAGGATCCGAAAGGGTCTTCGTTGATTGAGCTCTCGCTCAACCTCGGCCAACCGATTCAATGCCTCTTCACCTGCTAAAGCATGCACTGTAGCCAAAGAGGCTCCAGCTTCCCAACTGGCACGAACACTGGCCACCATGGTGGATGGAATATCGAAAAACTTGCAGTCCACAAAGACGGGCGCAATATTGGAAATTTTTTGCACCAAAGCTTGGCCTCCCTTGTAAATCAAACGAGGTCCCAATTTAAATCCTCCTGCTTGACGGCCCAACCTCTCAGCAAGACCCAACGCCGCTACTTCCGAATCCACATCGAGCGCAATGCAAAGCGGATTTCGAAGCGGGCTGTTTTTATCTGCCATTTTTCAGGCCTTGAATGACTTCGAAGCAATGCTCGACAACTTTATCTTTAGTGATTTTTGTGGCCTCTTTTGTTTTGCGGAGCACGACTTCGATTTCATTTGCTTCAAGACCTTTTTTGCCTATGACGACTCGCAAAGGCATTCCAAGTAAATCAGCATCTTTGAATTTGAACCCTGGCCGCTCGTCTCGGTCATCCAACAAAACATCGAGGCCTTTTAACTTCAAAGAGTCATAAATTTTTTGCGAAGCTGACATCACTTGCTCGTCTTTCGGATCCAGACAGCAGATATGGACTTCGAAAGGGGCAATAGAAATCGGCCAGATGATTCCGTCTTTGTCATGACTTTGCTCAATGCAAGCTTGAACAGTCCGAGTCACACCGATGCCGTAACAACCCATTTCGATCACTTTTGCTTTTCCGTTAGGATCTAAGAACTGAGCTTTCATTTTCTCCGAGTAAGTCGTACCCAAGTAGAAGACGTGTCCGACTTCAATTCCCCGGTAGGATTTCAGCAGCCCTTTCCCATCAGGCGATCTGTCGCCCTCTCTGGCCATTCTCAGATCGCCAGTTTTAGTGGCTTCGTAATCTCGTTCGTGATTGACATTTTTGAGATGAAATCCGTCCTCATTCGCGCCAACCACTGAGTTCTTGAGATGCCGGACTCCATTGTCCATGTAAACTGGAATTTTGAGGCCAACCGGACCGCAACTGCCCGGAGAGGCACCACTGACTTCGCGAACTTCTTCTTCCGTGAGCATTCTAGGAGGATTGCTCAGGCCTAAAAAATTCTTAAGCTTGATCGGATTCACTTCATCAGACCCACGCAAAAGAACTGCAAAAGCTTTGAGAGATTGATCTTTGCTATTCAAACCATCGTTGGCCGAGAAAAACAAAGTCTTGATCAATTCCGCCTCGGCTATTCCAGTGAGCTTGGCCAAATCAGCAATTGTCTTTTCTGTGGGAGTCGCAAACTTTTCCACAGCTCCCACAGGTTCCTCCACAGACATCCTGCCTGATGATCCCACAGTAGTGGAAGTCGCGTCGACAGCATCAATCGCTGGGCAAACTTCAATGTTGGCGGCAAAATCAGATTGATCGGATACCAAAAGAGAATCTTCACCGACTTCAGCTAACAATTGAAATTCATGAGTTTGAGAACCGCCAATATTTCCAGCGTCCGCTTGCACGATCCGATAATTCAAGCCAAGGCGATCAAAGATGGCTCTGTAGGCCGCGTACATGATTTCATATGTTTTCAGAGCACTTGCTTGGTCCCGGTCAAAACTGTAAGCGTCTTTCATGCTGAACTCACGCCCACGCATCAAACCAAATCGAGGACGAATTTCGTCTCGGTACTTGGTTTGGATTTGATACAAAGTCTTGGGCAAATCTCGATAAGATTTCAAATCATGACGAACATAATCAGTGACAGCTTCTTCATGAGTTGCGCCCAGACAAAACCAGTGATCATTGCGGTTTTGAAACTTCAGAAGTCCTGCACCCATTTCACCCCAGCGACCAGTTTCTTCCCAAAGTTCCCTTGGGTGAACCATTGGCATCAGGATTTCAGTGCAACCACGTTGGTCCAATTCTTGGCGAATGATGTTCTCAAATTTACGAATCGCTCGCAGAGCTAGATTGCCATATGTGTACATTCCAGGTGCCAGTTTCTTGATAAAACCGCCACGCACCATCAGTTTGTGAGAAGGAATCTCAGCATCGCTGGGCGCTTCTTTCAAAGTAAAAATATAACTTTGAGTCCATTTCATACAGAGTCTTCGCTCCCTTTTTGAACTTCGATTCCGAAGGCTTTGATTTTTCGATGCAAGTAGCTTCTCTCAAGCCCAATTACTTCGGCGGTGCGAGAAATGTTGCCGTTGTTTTCCTGAATTTTCTTTAGCAAATATTCTTTTTCAAATTTCGAACGGGCTTCGCGAAAAGTGGGAAGCCCGGCAAAGCCAGCCTCTGTTTCAACTTCGTTCGACAGCCCAGCAAAACGCAAATCATGCACATCAATCTCTTCTTCGGGAGTTAGAATATAAGCTCGCTCAATAAAATTTTTTAATTCGCGAACATTCCCAGGCCAAGTGTGATCAATCATCACTTTCATGGCTTGAGAAGAAAATGATTTCTTCACAAAACCACTTTCTTTGGCAACCTGATCACTGAAGTGCTCCACCAAGACTGGAATATCTTCTGAATGATCCCTCAACGCCGGAACATCAAAAGTGGTAACATTGATCCGGTGAAGGAGAGCTTCGCTAAAAGCTCCCGCTTGAACTTCAGCTTCCAGATTTTTTCGAGTCGCTGCGATTAATCGAATATCGACTTCGACAAACTGAGCCCCGCCCACTCGCTGAAATTTCTTTTCCTGGAGAATGCGCAAAACTTTTTCCTGTGCTTTCAAACTCAGGTCGGCAATGTCATCAATAAAAACAGTCCCGCCCTGGGCAAGCTCGATTTTTCCTTTTTGAGTTTTATCAGCTCCGGCAAAAGCCCCGCGCTCGTATCCGAACAATTCGCTGTCGATCAGATCCTCCGGAATCGATGAGCAATGAAGTTCAATAAACGGCCGGCTTGCACGAGGGCTCATGTAATGAATATTTTGCGCCACGAGCTCTTTACCGGCCCCATTTTCACCTTGAAGTAGCACCCAGCTTTGTTGTGGAGCTGTTCGCACGATCATCTGTTTGAGCGCCATCATTTTCGGAGCTTCTCCCAAGAGCGCTATGCTTCGGCGGAGCTTGTTGAGCAAGGCCGTCTTTTCTTCTTTTTCTTGTTGGTACTGAATGATGTTGGCAATGACAATTGAGATTTTATCCATCGACAAAGGTTTTTCAATAAAATCCCAAGCTCCCAGCTTGGTTGCTCGCACAGCCGTTTCAATTGTTCCGTGACCCGAGATCATCACAAATTCTAAATTCGGAAATTGCTTTCTCGCCGTGAGAAGAACATCCATCCCGTCCAGATTTCCGGGCATCCAAATATCTAAGAACACCAGGTCGATTTCGTTGTCTTTCATCGCCTGCAATCCGCGCTCTCCATCCGCTGCCGTGACGACGGAGTGACCTTCATCTTTCAAGGCGGCTGAAAGCACTTCACGGATAGCCGCCTCATCATCAACAATGAGAATTTTTGCAGTTTTAAATTCAGAATTCATTTGGACCTCGAACCGGTGAATATATTCGCTCCTAGGTCGGTCTCCAAGCTCCGACTTCATTGACAGGGAGTTCTATGAAGAACTTGCTGCCATGGCCGCCGCCAATTTCATCGTTCGGCAGGGCGCGAACAAAACCGCTGTGATCTTCGATGATGCGTTTGACGATGGCTAAACCCAAACCAGTTCCACCATCTTTGGTACTGTAATAGGGCTCAAATACTCGAGAGCGCAAACCCGGCGGAATTCCCGACCCCGTATCTGTCACAGCGAGTCTCATAATCTTTAAATTCTCATCATAGCGAGTCTGAACCGACACTCGCTTCTGTGGCTCTTCTGCAACAGAGGCGATGGCGTTATCGATCAGGTTGACCAACACTCGCTTCAATTGATCGGGATCAAATTTAAATTCAGGCATTTTCGGATCTGCGTCCAACACCAGTTCGACTTGCGGGTGACTTTGTCGAAATATTGTCAAAGCTTCCTCGGCCACTTTGTTCAGAGACCCGATCACGGGACGCGCTTGGGGCAAACGAGCAAATTGACTGAATTCATTGACTAGATTTTTCAGATCTTCCGTCTGCTTGATGATCATAGTGGTGCACTCAACAAAAGCTGGATCTGAAATGCTTCCACCGAATTTGCGCTGAAGCCGTTCAGCCGATAATTTGATCGGAGTAAGAGGATTCTTGATTTCGTGAGCAATTCGACGCGCTACTTCAGTCCATGCTGCAGCTCTTTGGGCATTTACAATTGGTGTCATATCATCGAACACTAAAATCTTTCCGATCTCCTGCCCACTTTCATCTTTTAAGATCGACAAAGTCATTTGTAGGGGCACGGACTCGCCCTGAACATTGAGCTTGAGTTCTTTTTGAATGCTGCCAATTTTGTGATCGCCCATGGTTTTCAAAAGTTCAGAAAAAGTTCGAAAGTACTCGAGGGTCAGAAGTTCTCGTACTTGACGGCCAAGGAAATTCTCAGGCAAAATTCTCAGCAAATCTCCGGCTCGGCGGTTGATGGTAGTGACCAGACCATTCTGGTCAACGGAGATCACTCCTGCACTGACATTTCCCAATACCACTTCAATGTACCGAGTGTGTTTATCCAGGTTGTTTAAAGTTTCCTTCAAGCTTTCATTGGCCGATTTCACTTCGCGCTCGGAATTAGAAAGATTCACAGTCATTTGATTGAAGCTCTCGACCAGACTGGTGATTTCCTCCGACCCAGACTTCACAGAAACTGGAGTGTAATCCCCACCAGCAATTCTTTTGGTCGCGCGCCCCAACTGCACCAGCGGTATGGATAGCTGTTTTGCCAAATGAAATCCAAACCATGTGGCCGCTAGCAAGACAACGAAAGTCATCAGGAACAGTATGATCATGTAAATTGATTTCAACGGATATTCGAGAGGATTCACGTCTCTGAATTCGTCGTAGGCCGACGAGATGTCATTCATTTTCGAGATGAGTGAAAGCGGAACAAAACTGGAAACTACAATTGCACCTCTATCGGACCCTTCTTTTACCGGGACGATGACGCGGACCAAATTGCCTTCGCCGAACTGATGAATTGTGCTGGTGTCGACTTGAGACCTGATCCCTTTTTGCAGAAACTCGAGAGAAACCGGTGGAATGGCCGGAATCGTTTCGTCATCTGAAAGGAAGACCTGTCGCTGGCCAAACAAAGTTGGGTAATATTCGAGCGCATCGATCGCATACATGTGCCTAAGAGTTTTTAGCTTTGCCTTGAGTTTGTCCGGAGACTTCACTGTTCTAATCTCAAAAGCCACTTCATGAGCAAAGTGATAGTTCCGTTTTTTGGCGTTGAAGTAGTAGGCATTCGTGACTTCGAGCGAGCTCTTCAAAACGCCGGCCATTTTGACTGAGAACCATTTGTCGAAACTAGAATTAATGTAAAAAACCGACGTGATAAAAATTAGTAACGTTGGAACCGTCGAGAACGCGACAAAAGCAGCAATCAGTTTGCCTTTGAGACTGCTGCCAAAGACCCGACCTTTTCGCTCAACAAAAACTTTGACTACGTTTCGAAAAATTAGAAACAACAAAAGCAATAAAAGGATTATATTGAAATTGACGAGACCAAAGAAAAAGATTGAGTGGACGAATGGCAAAGTCTGACTGATTGAGAACAGCTTTACTTCAAACCAGGTCAGAAGAAGAAAAAGAAAGGCCACCACAAAAATGATGACCAATTCTCGTCTGCGTTTTTTGGATTCTAGAGTCAGCCCGACCGGAATTTCGTTGTCTTCGAAAAATTCCCGGTCGGTCGTGTCGGTCGTATCTGACGTATGGTCTGTCTCGTTTTTCGAAATGTTGGACATAATGTGTATTTTAACGAGAGCACAGATCCTGTGGCAATGATTACATCAAATATTCCTTGTAGATGGACTGTCCGACCTGAAACGAAGGGCCACCCTGCTTGATCATCATCAAGCACAGTGTTTTCGAATCTTCCATGCTCAAGTCAGCTTCATCTTCAAACTTCAATCCTGTTTGAACTTTTGCGGTGTCCAATAGAAGCTTGGCGTTGCCTTTGCTGACTCGCTGCTGAAGCTGCTGCAGAAAGAAGTTAGATGTGAGCGCTTTCGAATTTTCTGATGAAATCATAGGACCTCCGGTTGAATGTAGAGAACTTTAAATAGATGTGCGAATATCTCTCAAGAGACCGATCATTTCGAAAACAACTTCGGCAGCTTCTGCTCCCTTGTTGCCGTGCTTACCACCAGCTCGGTCCATAGCCTGCTCTTCGTTTTCCGTGGTCAAAATTCCGAACCCGATTGGCTTATTGTAATCAAGCATCAATGCGGTGATTCCGCGCTCAACACTGTTGCAAACATAATCATAATGCGAAGTCTCGCCGCGAATCACTGATCCTAAAGCCACCACTCCGTCACATCCCTGCTCAAAAAGGGCTTGGCAAGTCAAAGGAATCTCAATCGCTCCTGGAACTCGAACCGCAAGGATTTCAATCAAAGTGTCATCAACTTTTTCTAAATAATCCAGTGCGCCCTGTTCCAATTTGTCAGTGATTTCACTATTGAAGATGGACGTGACCACTCCGATTCGAAGCTTGTTGACCTTCGCCGGAGCTTTCGCTTTCACTTTCACTTTGGCTGCTGCCTTCTTGATTGCCTTTTTCGCTCTTTTCGCCTTTGCCATCTTCGCCCTCTTTCATCGATACAAGTTCAACAATTTCCAAATGATAAGCTTTTAGACCAACTCGCTTTTCAACTTTGCTGCTGAGCAAACGAATCTGTGTGGCTCCTACGGCTCTCAAGATCTGAGCGCCAATTCCGTAATCTCTGGCATCCATATCTGCTTGAGTCTTCTCTCCGCAAATGGATTTGATTTCGTTGACCAAACCTTTGGGCTCAGTCAGTCCACGCAGCAGAACTAGAATTCCGGATCCTTCACGCTCGATCCGATTCAGTGCCAGTTGCAAAGAGGACTCGCCGTTTTGGAGTAAATGAAAGAGATCTCGTGATCCGCACTCGACATGCACCCGGACCAGAGCCGGCTTGTCTTTACTGACTTCGCCTTTTTGCAACACCAGATGTTCCGCTCCGTTGACTTTGCTTCTGAAAACACGCGC
>JAYTZS010000396.1:0-2821 GCA_043741885.1 Bdellovibrio sp.
GACATCGTTCCAATTAGGGGGTTGAGCGTCTCAAACTCTTGAGTGATGCCGATTTTCAATTCGTCATTACTCGGAAGAGCCAAAGCGACTGCACCAAACAATAAGACCGAGGTCAAAAGTAGAGGTTTGGCCATTGATCTAGCTAGAGAGGCGGTTGCAGAATTCAATTGAATATTCAAAATGTCTTCCTCCTTTAAGAGCGACTGGGGCCAAAAGATCCCCTGAAGAAAAGACCTTACAGAATTTGTGCCAAAACAGAAACCCTAATTTGCGACCATCATTTGCAGCGCACTGCTGCGAAAAGCGCTGTTCAGCACCTAAACTATTACCCACCTATGCAAGCGGTCGAGTGCGCTCAAGCGCCAAACGAGACGGCGCCGTCTCCAAGTGGTGCGCATGCAAGGCATTCAAAGCCGATTCCACCACCTGATCGCCAATCGAATACTGTGAGCCAAAATTTTCAATATAATAAACAAGTTTGTAAACAACCCAAGATTCACTCATCTCGGACATCAAGGCCACTGGTTCAGGCCAACTGCGCACACTTTTTACTTCGCTGAGACTATCCACTAAAACTTTTTTCGCTAGCTGAGAATCGGCATGATAAGGCAGACGAAAATTTTGACTTCGAATGATCGGCTGGTCATTCAAAGAAAAATTGGCAATTTGTGAATTGGCTAAAAATCGATTTGGCAAAGTGATCAACTCGTCTGTCCATCCTCCAAGAACAGTCGCACGCCAAGTAATTTCCTTCACCTGCCCCGTAGTCTTTTGGATTCCGTTGGTGACCTCCAGCCAATCGCCAATGTCGAAAGCTTTATCAACCTGCAAAGAAATCCCAGCAAACAAATTTCCAAGAGTGTCTTGCAAGGCCAATCCGAGGATGACTGAAAACGCAGCTGAAGTGGCCAACAGCGGAGCCAACTCAAAATTAAATACGGCTGCAGCCACCCAAAGTGCAAGCACCAGCGACAGAATCAAAGAGAAGATATTGACCACCAGAACAGGAACACCATGTTTCATCGAGCCCAGAAAAAGGTATTGCAAAATAATCAGTCGGCAAGTTTTCACAAAAACAGTCATGCCCCAAAACAGGCAAGCCATCGCAACATAAGGAAGCGCTCTTTGAAACGTCGAATCGTCACTCACTTGGTGAAGCAAAGTGAAAGTCGAAAACCAAACCAGAAAAACTAAAAAATGCCGCATGAGATTTTTAAAGTGAGTTTTTAGGTTCCGATGCCTTTCATCGGAGACAGCTTGCAAAAAAACCTTATAAAAAACCCAAGCCAACAAAATGAGTGAGCACAAAATGAGGAAAGGTTCCAAGTCCAGAAGTTCATACAAATGTTTAGTATTCAAGAATTTTTCGCCGATCATGGCCTCGCCCTTAATTTTTTGTAATAGAAATGAACAACCTAATGAGAGGGTGCTCGTATTGTCCAATTGTTCGACAATTGAAGGCAAAGCCTTCAACCAAATTCAATGCCAGCCCGGACCTAAGTCAGAAAAGACTATGAATTTCAGTGGAAGTTAAGCATTTCCCTTCAATAATAGAACAAACGTGCCGAAAAGAGACAGTGATCCAGAAAAGTGATCCAGAAAAGTGATTAGCAAAAGGAAGTTCGCATGAAAAAATATTTGATTTGGAGTCTTTCAATTCTTTTAGGATTCGAACCTGCAGTTTTTGCAGCCAGCGGAGCCACAGCTCGCGCTCCAACTGATATGAATCAAATAGCGGTCAAAAACTGGATCTCCAACTCAGGAATCAGTCAGCGATCAGTCACCTTAGAAGAGATTCTGCAAAATACTTCAGGTGCACTGCCACCGGAACAAAAAGCTCAAATTGAAAAATACCTCGCAGAGAATGGACTCGATCCAAAGGTCTTCCGACTGCCGAAAATGGACGTGACCCAGTACAAAGATACTCAAGGCAACACAGTCTACAAGCTTCAAGCCGTGAAAAACGGGCAGGCTGTGACGCTAGAAATTTTAAACAGTCCTTCAACCTTCGCAAAATTAAACGGTCAGGCTTTGACCCCGGAAGATCTAACAGTTTTGCCAAGTTTGCTAGAAAAATTGCATGCACCTCCGATGAAGACTCAACTCTTATCAGCTCAACAAGTCCAAAAACTTTCGCAGCCCGACCGAGTTCAATACTTCAAGCAATTGCGACTGTTGCTAGAGTCTATGGAGGCAGTTCAGCAAGTTCGAAATTCAACCAAGACAAGCCAACTGGACTCCAGCAAATGGAATGCAATTGTTCAATTGTTAGCTGGAACTGAATATCCAGCTTGGGCTCAAGAAAATGGTGAAGTAAGAAATGCAGCGGCGACCAATCGTAACAAAACAAACAAAGGAAACTCTGAGGCCAAACAGGCTGCGAATCCGGAAACGCAAGCGGGGGCCCCTAAACAGAAAAATGGCCAGAGAAAAGGTGGGAGCAAGGGCCAGTCCCAAGCTCAAAGACCTTCGCAAGATCCCGATGGAGACTCAGAGCAAGGGGGTGCTCCCTCTCAACCAACTTCAGATGTCAGTTGTATCGCTGGGGGATGGGCGGCTCAGGTCACCTTCGATAGCTCAACTCGGCGCAAAGCCTGTGCCTCTGATGGCTCTGGCGGTATTCGCCCAGAATTTCGCGGCGACAAATGCGATCGCAAGAAATTTCTGTGCAACCCAGCATTGTACGGAGGTTCTCCAATCTGTGTTGCGGCCGGAGCAACCACAACGGCTGAGTGCAACTCCAGTGTCACAGGAAGAGACATTCCAGATTTAGCAAACAACGCTGCTGAATTTAACGCGCTTAAAGAGGCGGCAGTGAAAC
>JAYTZS010000397.1:0-2815 GCA_043741885.1 Bdellovibrio sp.
AACCTGAAGCGTTGCATCTTAATTCGAAAAACAGTAAAGTGCCTGCATGTCCAAGATCATTCAAAATTTAGAGATTCCGATCGATGAAGATCTTGAGGAAAAGCTCGCTTATCTCGTTCCGTCTTATGGCGAATACCGAATTCTTAGACAGAGTGTGGATGCGCGGAGACGCCATTCTCCTCACTTTGTTTACTCCATCGAGGTCACCGAAGTTGGCGAAAAATTAGAAAAACATCATTTTCCAATTGAAAAAATTCGCCGAGCAGATGGTGTTGACTCCTCCAATTCGGAGCAACCTTTGATTGTTGGCACTGGCCCCGCGGGTCTGTTCGCAGCTTTGCGCTTGGTTGAACGCGGAATCCCCTGCCATATTTTTGAACGTGGGAGCGAAGCCGGTGAGCGCATCAAAGGGATCAATCGCTACTGGCGTTACGGGCAACTGGATCCGCGCAACAATGTTTGTTACGGCGAGGGTGGAGCAGGGCTCTACTCCGATGGAAAGCTGATCACTCGAATCAAAAGTCCCGAGATTCCTTATGTCATGCATCGATTGGTGCAATTCGGAGCTCCTGAGGAAATTCAGTGGCTTTCCAATCCCCATGTAGGAAGCGATCGAATCCGCCGAGTGATTCCCAAAATGCGCCAGTATCTGATTAAAAACGGCTGTACTTTTCATTTCAACAGCAAGGTGGAAAAAATTCTGACTGAAGGCTTGCAAGTAGTTGGGATCGAAACAGAGAACGGTGAAATCTTTCATTCGCCTCATGTCGTGCTGGCAACCGGGCATTCTGCCGAAGATATGCTCCATCATTTGAAAGACATCGGAGTTTTTTTAGAAGGAAAATCTTTTGCCATGGGTCTGCGAATTGAGCATCCACAAGCGATGATCAATCAATTGCAATTTCGGCAATTTGCCGACCACCCAAAATTGGGCGCGGCAAATTACAAGCTGGCTCACCACGATCCAAAAACAAAAGTCGGAGTCTATAGCTTTTGCATGTGTCCGGGAGGCTATGTTCTCTCCAGCGGCACCGAAGCGGACAGCATTGTGTGCAATGGCATGAGCAATTACAAACGCAACTCGCCCTTTGCCAATGCAGCCCTTGTTGTCTCAATTGATCACGAATCTTATTTTGGCAAAGATCTATTTGGTGGCCTGAGGTTAAGAAGAGAAATCGAAACGAGAGCTTTCCAGCAGGTCCAGGCTCGCGGGGGTTGCAAAGAACTTCCTTCTCAAACAGTCAGCGAGTTTTTCTCAGGCAAATCGGGAACCGTTTTGCCTGGCTCGTCTCCTTCAGGCTCCATTGGAATTCGCTTGGACGAAATTTTACCCAAGAATTTGAGCCTCCGAATTCAAGAAGGACTGCAGATCTTTGATCAACAGATGAAGGGTTTTGTTTCTGAGAAAGCACAGCTTTACGGAGTCGAATCGAGAACTTCATGCCCCATTCGAATCACCCGACATTCTGACACCTTACAAAGCATCTCTCATCAGGGACTTTACCCCTGCGGCGAAGGTGCTGGCTATGCTGGAGGAATCACTTCAGCCGCCTGCGACGGAATTTCAGTAGCCGAAAGCATCTGTCGGCAACTGGCTTCACAAACTGCGACTTTGGCTACACAAGTTTAATTCTCAATCGGAAATGGAAGCATTGCTCGTCTGAGGACAATGGCCAGGTTCTGCAAATTCTAAATTCTCCGGCGCGCAGTGATTGTAGTTTTGCAGAGTTTCTTCCAATCCAGGATATCTCTGAACGAAGGCGGCTTTAGCTGGGTGGAAGCTTTGGACATGCCAAAATTTAAAGTTAAGAAATTTATCTATGGCCAGCTGGTTTGGAATTTTCATGAAATCAATTGCATAGAGAGCGGTAGCTTCGCCGGTGCGATCGGCTCCGGTGCGACAGTGAACCAGGATTGGAAATTCGGCCGTCTTGAGAGCTTGCAAATAACCCTTGATCTGAGCTGTGTCTGGGAAATAGTCCGTGGTCCAGCTGAACGAGTAAAATCGCACATGATTTTCTTCAAGGACTTTTCTTTGTCCAGGAACCCAATAGGAATTCTCGGGAGCTCCTCTTAAACTGAAAACTGTCTTGATCCCATATTTTTTGATGACTTCCTCTAGCTCGGTCGGCGATAGCTGCGCCGATCGATAAAACCGACCCGGATCTACTTCGTAAAAATTTTTTGACAAGCGCACGATGGAACTTTGCCACAACCAAAGCAAAAATGCTGTAAAACCGATTCCGAGAATCGTTTTTATCACTATGCTCCAAGTGAGAGGCCTCAACCGAGAAGTTGATTCTGGAATTGTCATGTGACGAATTTACCAGATCCTAGCTAACTCTCAAGTAGGGATTTCAAGGGTGCTCAAAACACAGACCCCTCAAAACTCTCTTTCTCGAAAAAGTGGGTCCAGTGTTGTTTGAAATTAACCGATTCTTCGGATCTTTCTATAAAGAGTTTCCAAAATGTGGATAACTTGATTTTATTGAGAAGTGACAATTCCACAGTATGGATTTCACTAACGCGCGGATGGATATCAGCAAAAATTCAACGTCATAACCGCTTGTTCACTTCTGATTTTTTCAAAATCAAAAATTCGGAGAGAGAGAGAGAGAGAGAGAGAGAGGAAGTTCATAGGCACCGGGACTGATGGAAAATCGGGTAATTTGAAACTACCCTGGGCCCACTTGTAGTCAATGTTTCTGCTGAAATTGTAGGTCCTGCAGAGGTCGACGACATCTCATTCTCTTTGAGATAAGTAGCAATAAATTTCTGTTTTTTATTCATTGGTTCAGTGTTTTTCGGAGTGGAA
>JAYTZS010000398.1:0-2813 GCA_043741885.1 Bdellovibrio sp.
GCAGCGGCTCGGGCCAGATCTCGATTCTCTTTTTGCTGAGAGTTGTTGTTTAAAACTAGCTTGAGGATCAAACATAAACTATGAGCCGAGATTGATTTTTCAATAAAATGGAAGGCGTAGGGAAAGCGCTTAAACTGCAGTTCCAAGTCTGGGCTGATCTTTTTGGCGAAAACCAGAACTGGAATTTGCGACCAGGCCGGCAACCTCCCGAGAAAATCATTGAGAACCTGTTCGGATTTGCTATCAAAGCTGAGATGATCCAAAAGAATCGCCCGAGTTTCGGTATTGAGGTTTTGCTCAAGCTCCTCCGCATTCTGACAACAGACAACTTGCTCCTGAAAACAAGTCTGAAGACAGGACAACACCATAACAGTATGCTCTGCGGCTTTGATATGGGGGCCTAGAATGAGGATTCTTGGGTCGTTCGGCGTCATGTGTGGTGGTGATGCAACACAGGTGCCGTAAGTTATCGAACTATGAAGAGATTTAAACTGTTTTTGAAAGCAGCAAATTGCCTCAACTGAATTGCCTGGGGCTTACTTGTGATACTGCAAAGATTCTCCCGGCGCGGTCCGTTAGATTAATAACAGCTTTACTCGCTTAAGAATTGTTTTCAACATGACTATAGCAATGTTCAACTTGAGGAGTCCCATGTCTGACGCACCAGAAAATTATATGACTGTGCAGGAAATCAAAAACTGGAAACCTTACACAGAATTTCCAAAGTCGGGGGATTATAAATCACTTCTGAAAAGCCGGATGCAGGAAGTGAACCAGTGGAGTCGAAAGCAGGTTGCCGGTCGGAGATGGGGCATCGGTTGCGTTTCTCTGGAGATCACTCAACGCTGCAATTTAGACTGCACATTGTGTTACCTGTCGGATCACTCAGAGGCAGTGAAAGACGTTCCGTTGCAAGAGATTTTTAATCGCATTGATATGATTTATCGGCATTATGGTCCGAACACTGACATTCAAGTGTCTGGAGGCGACCCCACACTGAGGGAGCGATCCGAGCTGATCGCTATTGTGAAAAAAATCAATGACTACGGAATGCGCTCATCGCTGCTCACCAATGGAATCAAAGCGACGAGAGACCTACTGAGCGAACTTGCAGCCGTCGGACTGAAAGATGTGGCATTTCATGTCGATCTGACTCAGGAACGAAAAGGTTACAAGACAGAAATGGAACTGAATAAGATCCGCGAAGAGTACATTGCTCGCGCCAAGGGCCTACCCATCGCAATCATTTTCAACCTCACCGTCTGCGCCGATAATTTTAAGGAAATTCCGGAACTAGTTCGCTTTTACAAAAAAAATGCTGGCATCATCAATTTCGCCTCATTTCAGCTGCAGGCAGACACAGGCCGAGGAGTCCTTAGAGAGAGAGATTTCTTGATCACTCAAGAGACTGTAACCGAGCAGATCAACCTGGGCGCAGGGATGCAAATTAATTTTGATGTCCCGATGACAGGTCATCCGAAGTGCAACAGATACTCTTTTCTGTTGGAAGCTGGCGGTAACCTCTACAATTTTGTGGATGATTTTGTTTTGGATTTTATCGAAAAGACGGCAGATTATCAGTTTGACCGAGCTGATAAATGGAAGACCATCAAAACCGCTGTCACCGCTTCTTTGAAGAACTCAGCTTTGCTCATTCCTGGACTGAAATTTATCGGCGGCCATTTGTGGAGGATGAAAAAAGATTTGTTCCGAAGTCGAGGTCGAGTGAATAAAATCGGATTTTTCATTCACAACTTTATGGATGCTTGCAAACTGGAGTCAGAACGAATTCAGGGCTGCGTTTTTATGGTGGCAACAAAAGATGGACCGCTTTCGATGTGCATGCACAATGCAAAACGGGATGAATATATTTTAGCACCGGTTAAAATGCAGTCTGAATTTGGCACTCGGGTGTGGAATCCATTAACTGGAGAAATTATCGATGAGTCCGTGGCCGAAAATCTGTGGAAAACGGCGTCGATCATTCCTCCTCCAGAGTCGCTCCTGATCAAACACACCAAGGGCCGAGTTCGTAAAGTGCTGATGCATAACAAATTGGCACAGGTCCAAAATCCCAGTTTAGCAGAGGCCGGTCCAAAAACCCTTGGGGCGGGCTTATAGTGAGATGCCAATGAGAAGGCTCTTTCAAATGTCCTTGGACCAAATGATTCTAACAGGATTTTTACTTGGAATTAGTTTCTGTCTCAGTGCATGCTCAACTGTTGTGAAAGCTCCGCAAACAAATGCAGCCCATAGTCTGAGTGACTCTCAGGCGACAGCAGCTTATGCCCGGGTGCTGGAAAAGTATGTCAATTCAAGCGGCGAGATTGATTTCGAAGGTTTGTCACAAAAGCCTCAAGATCTGAATCAGTATGTTTCTTTCATAGCCGAAAAAGATCTTTCGTCTTTTCAAGATCCGCAGGAGCGCCTGGCTTATCTGATCAACTCGTACAATGCACTTTCGATGTTTTTAGTGATTCAGAAAGGCATTCCTACAACAAATGCTGGCTTGCAAAAGGTGAAGTTTTTTTACTTAACCAAAATGCAAATCAATCGCTCCCTGAAGTCCTTAGTTGATTACGAAAAAGACGATATTCGATCTCTTGGCGAAGACCGGGTCCACTGGGCCCTCAATTGCATGGCTGTGTCCTGTCCCCGCCTGCCACAAACTCCATTCACTGGTGCTCGCTTGGAAGCAGAGCTCAATCAGGCTGGAAAAGAATTTTTTAATGACCCGAAAAATGTTCGCTTTGATGATTCAAAGAAAATTGTCTACTTAAGCCAAATATTCGACTTTTTTCCGAAGGATTTTG
>JAYTZS010000399.1:0-2810 GCA_043741885.1 Bdellovibrio sp.
ACCGCGAGAGTGCTATTCAATCGCACAGTGCCAGTGATGTTTTGCCGAGAGACTTTGGTCATTTCGCAGGCTCGCTCGAGGACTCCCCAAAAAAGCAATTGCAATTCATCCCCGTGCTCGCCGGAAAGCTCCAAGTGCAATGGCAGGGTGGTATCTGGAATGTAGGAAATCTCAAGCGACCGGGAGAGCAGTGGAAAGACCAAAGCCGGTGAACCTCGCAAGACAGCATGTTCTCCTGCTAAAATCCATTTGCCTGGAACTCGAACTCTAAATTCCTTTAATTTCATCTCATGAGATCACTTTCACTGCTTGCGAAGTCAGCTCAGCAGATATTTGCTTTGCCAACCTCACTTGATCATGGCGATAAAGCAAATGCACGTTCGGACCCGCATCCATGGTGATCAAAGGCCCATCTTTTTGCTCTCTCCACACTTGATCTAAAAATCGCAAAACTTTCAAGCTCTCAGGCAACAAATATCCAAAAGATGGCTCGCTGGTTTCAAAAAGGGCATGCATATCCCAGAACTCAGCCCAGACCAATTGACGAGCTTCGGCCCAGCTGTCCAAAGTCTGCTCCTGGCGAAAAACTTCCATCAATCTGGCAAGTCTTTTTTCGGCCCGAGCCGGACGGCCCTCAAATAGAGCACTGCTGAGAACTTGTTGATGAGCTTGGCTCGATGACACCTGCTTGATTCCGCTTTCAACCACCACAACTTGGTGAATGAGAGGCTTCATTGGAAATTCGACTGGGCGCACTCCTTCAGAAAACCAGAACGCCCAAGGGCCAAAAAAAGATCGACAGGAACTGCCTGAGCCGATTCGAGAAAATTCTGCTTTTTCAATCACAGACAATTCTGAAGCGCGCTCGTTTCCTAGCAAGTGAAACATCTCGATTGCGGCCAAAGTGAGGGCTGCAAAGCTGGAAGCCGAACTGGCCAGCCCACAGTCTGACGGGAAATTATTGGCCGATTGCAAAAGAAAATGCCCATTAATTCGAAATTCATTTTTTAAACTTTTGAAATGCTGGAGAAACCGTTCCTGAGATTTTTGACTAAGCTCCAGTTTGACCAATTCCTTGCCTTCCAGGGGACGCCATTGATCCTGTTCAAACTCTTCTTTGAGAGTGATTTCAACAAAGCTTCTAAGATTTTCCAAAGTCCAAGACAGGGAGCTATTCGTCGGATGGTTCTGTCCGTTGTTTCCTGTTTTCCCCATGTACTTGATGAGAGCAATATTAGAAGGAGCCGAAACTTGAACCTTTAAAGACATAAAGATATGTCCTGAGACGGCATTGTCCCCCGTTGAATTTGCAAACCTTTTGAAATTTGCGAGCTTCCAGCAAAAACCTTGAACCCTTGCTGCTCCAAAAGAGCTCTAAAACTCATGGCTTTGGCTTTTTCACAAAGTGCTAAAATCACATCTGATCCCATGGCGCCACAGCCTTTCGCAAACAGCAGACCAGAATCGGCGCTGCTTTCCAAAGCCTGAAGTTTATCAATTGTGGAGCCAGCGATCCAGCCGTTTCTCCGCAGAGAAGTTCGATAGTCATTCAAGGCCTCTATAAACAAACCAAGATGGACCTGGATGAAAGCTTGCTTCAGTTTCTTCATAGCTGTTTCAAATGAGCTCGCCTCGAAATGCGACAAAGTCTTCAAATGTTCATGCGTCGCTAATTTATGCCCAGTATGAGCTACAAAAATTTCCGTTTCATGAAAAGGCCAGGCGAAAGTCTCGATCAATTCGTGCTGACGATCATAGAATGTCAGTTGCCCGGCGGCGGCTCCAATCATATCAGCTCCACTGGGAGGAAACCCCTCGGCCGCGCCCAACCGGCGATAATCCTTCAAAAGAACACGCCAGTCCAACTTCAGCTCTGTTGGTTGAAAGATAGTATCTTGAAACTGAAGCACTGTTTGCATTAAAGCAAACTGTGCGCTCGAAGCCCCAAAGCCGCCGAGCTGGTAAGGGTCGTGAAATGAGAATTGAAAGTGGGCGAGCACTTTTTTATTTTCACTCCACAGTTGACCTGCGGGGCTGTTGGAATGAAATGGATTGATCTCGACGGCTTTGCTGTTCTTTCCGACAGTCAAAGCAAATCTCGGCTCTGTTGAAAGCAACAAAGCCGGTCCGCCAAGCAAGGCGAGATATTCGCCAGCAACAAATGTCTTTCCCGGAAATGTAAGGACGCAAGTATGAGTCGAATTAAGCATCACTGCCGACAAAACCTATCTCCGCCATCAGTGCTGCTGCACGCGGTCTCGTAGCTCTTTTAAAACTTCAATTGCATTGCTCAAGGAGATTCTTTTTTTCAAAGCCAGAATCTCTTCCAGCTTCTGATGGACGAAATCGACTTCACGGTCTTCAGCTCCTGCCGCCAAAGTTAGATTTTTAATATGCAGTTTCATATGCCCTTCGATGATTCCAACTGTCGTCAGAGCTTTCAGAGCACCCAAATTTTGTACAAGTCCGACGGAAGCCATCACCTGAGACAACTCAGCCGCGGATTTCACATTGAGCATGCGCAAACACATTGAGGCGGTCGGATGAAGGCTTGTCACTCCGCCAACCGTTCCAACTATAATCGGCGCCCGCAAAGTCCCGACGAGATTGGATCCATCTCGTTTCCAAGTGGTGATCGCACGGTACTGCCCGTCTTTAGCTGCATAGGCATGTACGCCGGCTTCGACAGCTCGCCAATCATTTCCAGTGGCGATTAAAATTGGATCGATGCCGTTGAGCACACCTTTATTATTGGTGGCTGCCCGGTAGGGATCTTGTTGAGAAAAGAGCGAAGCCTCTTCAATTTTTTC
>JAYTZS010000400.1:0-7959 GCA_043741885.1 Bdellovibrio sp.
AAGCGGTGCGTCCGCAATTTATTCGCAGAATGGCTATGCAAGAATGGGCATCCAGATTAAACAACGAAAAACAATTTGCAATGGCGGCGCATTTTTTACAGCAGAAAAAAGTCAGAGATTTAAGTTGGATCAAAGTTTATAAAAGCACAGTGCAATCCTTGTTGCTGCATGCTCATTCTGGTCACTTAGAAAAAAGTTTGGAAAAAAGATTCTCCCAAATTGCCTCTTTACCGACGGCAGAAGAAGTTGCAACTTATCAGATGGAGCAGCTTCAGATTCAAGCGTTTTACCGAGCTCAGGATTTTCAAAAAGCTTGGGCGATATTAAGCCCGTCTCTGAAATCGAATGGTCGAGATCGAAGCCCGGCATCCACAACTCAATCCGCCGCTGTACAGACCCAAGACCTTAGCTATTCTGAGATTCGAGAAAAACTAATGCAGAGATTTTCAAAGGGCGAACATTAGATGCTAATTCCTTGGATGAAAGGATTACTTCGCTGGAATCTGGCACCAATGACTTGGACTTTGGTGTTACTAAATTTTCTGGCATTCCTTTACACCAATCCTTCCGTTCCAGGAAATACGCAAACCCACTCCCCCTCGCTCAATTCTGAGTTTTCAACCGTCGAAATGCTCGTCCTCACCGGCCACCTCTACGATCAATTTCGAAAGACAGGACAGGCCAATTCACCAGTCTCAATTGCAACTGCTATGAAGTCTCAAAATGATTGGCTGATCTTAGGAAGCCAAGGGTTGAAAAACCCGGAGTTCATTGAACGAGCGGAGAGTTTCCAGTTTTTCGGAGATGATTTAGCAATCTCAGATTGGAAAGAGAAAATAATTTCCTATAGAACTGAAATTGCTGTTCGGACATCATCTCGGTACGGTTTGAAATCGGGTAATACCTCACCATTAACATGGGTGACCTATCAATTCATGCATGCTGGTTGGGTGCATTTGTTTGGCAATATGTTGATGCTTTTGATTTTTGGAGCTGCAACCGAATCTTTGTCCGGTGGCCTGGTTTTGGCTGTTGTCTATGTGCTCAGTGGAATGGCTGGCGCCTGGGCTTTTTTGCTTTTAGGCCAAGACAGTTTGGCTCCCATGATTGGGGCGAGTGGATCGCTAAGCGGAGTCATGGCTTTCTATGCGGCCTATGAAAAGAAAAAACGAGTTTCTTTTTTTTACTTTGTCTCGCCAATCAAAGGATACTTCGGCTGGATTTACTTGCCGACTCTACTGATCTTTCCGCTTTGTTTTCTCTCTGATATTGCCGGCTACCTGAGCACTCCGTTGGAAATTGGAACTGGAATCGCTTTTGCAGCCCATATGGGAGGCGCCCTGTTTGGCGCCTTGCTCGGATTTTCTCTTAGACCTTACCGAAAAAATATTTACCTTCAATGGATTCGTTAACTTTTGTTATTGAATAATCATTCGGCAGGAGCAAACCCACGCCGAAGAGTATTTTCAGTCACACACCGAGGCTCCATAAATTGTTTTAAGTAATCAGGTCCTCCAGTTTTGGAACCGACGCCGGACATCTTAAATCCACCGAAAGGATGGCGATCAACCATTGCGCCCGTGATTCCTCGGTTGATGTACAGATTTCCCACTTCAAATTCCGCTTTCACTTTTGCAATCGTTGCAGGACTGCGTGAAAACAAGCCTCCCGTTAGTGCGTATTCAGTGCCATTGGCAATTTCCAATGCATGATCCAAATCGCGAGCTTTGATCACAGCCAACACGGGCCCGAAGATTTCATTTTGAGCTAAAGTCGAATGAGCGTCCACATTGGTAAAAATCGTTGGCGGCACAAAATAGCCGCCAGGGACCAAAGGCGCCTGGTACAACAGCTGATTGGATTTTTTTGCTTCCTCCACCGTGCGTAGAATTGCTTGATAAGCATCTTCATCGACCACTGGGCCTAAATAAGCTTTTGGGTCTTCAGCTGAAGCTTGCACAATGCTCTTTGTCGCTTCTAACAGCCGGGCTTCGAACTTGTCATAAACATCGGCCAGCACAATCAGTCGAGAGCAGGCTGAACATTTCTGACCGGCAAAGCCAAAAGCTGAGTACAAAACTCCCTCCACGGCTTCATCGAGATCGGCATCACTATCGATGATCACGGCGTTTTTGCCGCCCATTTCAATGATGCATCTCTTAACATGAGCCTGCCCTGGTTTGTGAACGGCAGCGGTTTGCAAAATGTGGAGACCCACAGCTTTGGAGCCTGTGAAGGCGATAGTTGTCACCTGCGGATGTTGCACCAAATATTCGCCAACCTCTTCTCCAAAGCCAGGCAGGAAATTGAAAACTCCAGCAGGCAAGCCCGCTTCTTTGATAATTTCCATTAAACCTGCAGCCACAATCGAAGATTGCTCGGCGGGCTTCATGATCACGGTGTTTCCTGTTACAGCAGCTGCCACAGCTTGGCCAGTAAGGATCGCCAATGGAAAATTCCACGGCGCAATCACTAGCGAAACGCCGCGCGGTTGATATTCATAGAGAGAAAGTTCTCCAGGCACATTTCCAACTTTCGAAGCTTGCGCCAGCTCTCGCATGTGCCGGGCATAGTAGCGCACAAAATCGATTGCTTCTGCCACATCCCCATCGGCTTCGGCCCAAGGTTTTCCGGTTTCTAGTATCTGAGTTGCGCACAACTGAAAGCGATCTCTCGCCATCAAGTCGGCAATTTTCTCGATCAGTCGCGCCCGTTCAAGGGCAGGAACTTTTTTCCATTTGAGGAAAGCTTGAGATGCCGCTTGAAAAGCTTGTTCGGCTTCGGCCGTTCCGGCAACACACACTTTGCCTACAACTTGCTCCGAGTGGGAAGGATTGACTCGAGTTAAAGTGCGAGCTGTGACGACGTCTTTACCATTGATATGCAGCGGATAAGTCTTTCCCAAATTTTTACGAGCGGAAGTCAGCGCAGCCTGGATCGCAGTGCGGTTCTCTTCTAAAGCAAAATCTTTCAGGGCTTCGTTGTGAAAGGCTGAATCTGGCTTTATTTTCGCGCTGGTCTTGGTTAGGCTTTGATTAGGGTCTTTGAGCAACACGTCGGACGTCTGCCCATCGGCAAATTTTCCGCGCAGCCAAGATTCATTCGATGTGTTTTCCAAAAGCCGGCGCACCAAATAGGCCATGCCTGGAATCAATTCCCCAACCGGAGCGTACTCTCGTACGCGATAACCCATGTCGACCAAAGTTTTTTTAATTGGATCGGCCATTCCATAAAGCATTTGAATTTCGAAGCCATTTTTAGGTACTCCCAATTTTTCAGCTGCCACGATTGCCGCTGCAATGGAGCGCACATTGTGTGAACCAAAGGCAGCCCGAATGAATTTGAAGTGTTGCAAAAGCAGTTCTGCACAGGCTTCAAAATTGGCATCTGACTCTTGCTTGTTAGTGTAGACGGGTATGTCCCAACGGCGCTGCTCAGCTTCGATCGTCTCGTAATCCCAATAGGCACCTTTGACCAAGCGAATGGTTAAGGCAGTCCCGCGAGTTTGCGCAAACTTGACCATGTCTCGAATGTCAGCCAACGAATCCCGGAGGTAGGCTTGGATCACACAACCGAAATGGCGGTAAGAGCGGAACTCCGGCTCGATCATCAAATCTTTGAACACTTCTAAAGTCAGGTGTTTGACCGAGTACTGTTCCATGTCCAAATTGATAAACACGTTTTTTTCCATGGCTAATTTGAGAATGGGACGGAGTCTCTCTTTCAGTTTGCTTTTGGTTTCGTCCCAAGCCTTGTCATTGATTTGCGAGTACAAGGCCGAAAGCTTCACACTCACATTGACTTTGGGAAGAGCTCCTTCGTGGTCCTGATCAATTTGTGGAACATCCTCCCATTTAGCTGAGTCCTTGGCGAGCCAAGTGATCAGCTCCAAATATTTCGCTTGATATTCGGCCGCTTCTTTTTCACTGAGAGTTGCTTCGCCTAAAATATCCACAGTGAAACAAATTTTGTTTTTTCGAGCTTTTTTAAGCACGGGGAGAGACTCATCTGGACTTTCTCCAGTGATAAACATTTTTGCCATCTGGGTGACATTTTTACGAATCGCACCTGCCATCAGGCCAGGAGCTAAAGAGCCCAAGCCCAGACCAACATTGAAAACAGACGGAAGATCTTCGCCGCTTTCAGAGAAGTACTCTTTCAGGTGGCGCGCAACTTCGGCCCCAGAATTCAAAGCGGGCAGAACATCAACAAAGCGAAACATCTGAGTTTTGAAATGCTCGTTTTTCATCGACCAGTCCATGATCGAGCCATACCAAAAGTCTTTGCTGAACAAAGACACTTTGCTTTGACCTTCCATACGTCGGAATATTTCTTCACCAATGGCCTTGATTTGGGCTTGTTGATCGCTCATCGATTGTCTCCTTGAGAGACGGCAGTTTTCTCTCGAAGAAGGGTGAAATTCAAGCGTTAAGCCGGTGGAGCTTCTTTTCGCAGGACCCAAGTGTGAGTGATCATTCCTTCAATCTCCGCCTTGACGCGGTCGCCCGGCTGCAAAGGCCCCACTCCCGAGGGAGTGCCGGTCAGTAGCAGATCCCCCGAACAAACTGGAAAGTGCAATTTAACGTAATCGAGCACCGTCTGCAGGGAGAAAATCATTTGCGAGGTGCGGCCGTCTTGTTTCAATTCGTCATTGACCCACAAACGAATTCGCAAATCCTCCAACTCGTTTAATTTTTTGACTGAGAAAAAAGCCGAGACGGCGCAGGCATTGTGAAAAGATTTTGCCAGAGTCCACGGCAGACCCGATTTTTTAGCCTCAGACTGCTCTTTTCTATCGGTCAGATCCAAGGCAATTGCAGCCTCACTGATCTGCAAAAACGAATTGAATTTCAAAGCCAGTTCGACTTCGTGATGAATCTCCTCAGCCCAGAAGGGAAGTTCGATCTCGGTTGAATTCACCGAGGCTGAACTGCCGGCTTTGAGAAAAATCAGCGGGCGTGCCGGGACAGCATTGCCTAATTCTTTGGCATGATCGGCATAATTCCGACCAACCGCCCAGATATTTCGAATGATCATTTGGAAGACGTCCTTTTTTTGAGGAAAAGCCAATTTACTTCTGACACTTTGAATTCAGCCGACTGAGCTGGAGCCCAAGATAGAAATTCGTCCGTTGAGTCGGGATTGTCCGCTGAAAAACCCAATGGAATCGACTGAAAGACAGCTTCAATCCAATCCGCATGGGTGACAAAATAAATCACCTGATTAGGATTTTGCAAATCGGCTTTTTGCAGAGAATTCAGTAGCTTTAAAAAGTTTTGAACTCTGCGCCCAAACTGAGTCGAAGATTCTCCACTGTGGCGCTCGTCTAAATCCGCTTGTGTTTCTATTGGTAAATTCAAAATCTGAGAAAGCGGTGCAAAAGTCTCTTGAGCGCGAAGTTTAGGGGAAGCATAAAGATGCGTCGGAGCAGGTAGCAATCCCTGAGTCAGTTCAATAGCCAACAGTTGCGCTTGCTGTCGCCCGCGCGCACTCAGCGGTGGATTGCCCGAGCCAGATTTCAGTCTTTCGGCGTGCCGAAACATCAAAACATTCATACACTTTGCTTTCTGATCACCTAGCAGGGCTGGTTTCTACTTTGCTTCTACTTGGCTTTTACTTTACTTCTGCTTCCACAATAACTTTATGAGTTTGCCCGGGCCAAGCAGAAATGTTACACTTCCCAACGTGACAACACAGCAAAAAGTTCACCGCTTTGTAACCAATGATTTTACAGTTCGAATTGCAGCCGTCGATGCGACCGCCGTGGTTGCTGAAATGCAAACCATCCAAAATAGCTTTCCATTAGCCACCATTGGAGTTGGTCGTGCCATGGTCGGGGCGCTTCTCATGGCAGCTCATTTGAAAGACCGGCAAGAAGTTGGAATTTTATTAAAGGGCAACGGTCCCTTGGGCAGCCTGTATGCGCAAGCCAGCTTCGAAGGCAATGTCCGCGGCTACTGTCCCAATCCACAGTACTTGGCACCTCAAGAGCTCGATGTTTTGAATCTAAAAAAAGCTGTAGGATTTGGGCATATCACAGTGTCTCGGCAGCAGCCTTTTCAGCGACAGCCTTTTTCGGGAACGGTGGAAATGGCGTCAGGGGAGGTCGGTGATGACATTGCTCACTATCTGCATCAGTCGCATCAAATACGCTCCTTGGTGAATCTCGGCGTCTACTTAGATAGCTTCGGTAAGGTCAAGGCAGCTGGGGGAGTGCTAATTGAAGTCATGCCCGGAGTTGAAGAGGAAATTGTCGAAAAAATTCAAGAAAATGCAGATCAATTCAAAAAGAACATTTCCGAAGAAATTTTGCATGGTCAAAAACCAATGGATTTGGTTGTTCCTTATATGAAGGGAATTGATTTCACTGAAATCGATCACAATCATACGATACAATATTTCTGCCCATGCACTCAAGACAGAGTCAAACGAGCTTTGACAACTCTTGGAGCAACTGAGCTGGGAGAAATGATTGAGGAAAATGAGAAAACAGAAATTAGCTGCCAGATGTGTGGTCGCAATTATCAAATCACAGTCGAAGAACTTAAAGATCTCAAAGACGAAATGCAGCGCAATGCTCTCCATTAAAATGATGCTGCCGTGTTTCCAGAAGGAGTCTTGTCAATGATTATTCACTGGAACGTCAGTCCAGAAATTGCCTCGTGGGGGCCTTTGCATTTGCGTTGGTATGGGCTGATGTTCTTGACCGGTTTTAGTTTAGGCTATCATTTCATGAAGAAAATCTGTCTTCAAGAAGGAAAGCCTGTTGAAGCTTTGGACTCATTGCTGGTGCATCTCGTTTTGGGAACCACCCTGGGTGCGAGATTGGGGCATTGCCTTTTTTATGATCCGATTTTTTACCTGACTCATCCATTAGATATTTTTAAAATCTGGGAGGGCGGCCTTGCTAGCCATGGTGGCGGCCTTGGTGTGATGGTGGCTCTGCTCCTCTTCGTGCGTAAAAATCCACAATTTCAGCTCTGGTGGCTGCTCGACCGAATTGCTATTTTCACTGTGATGACTGGCGGATTTATTCGCCTGGGAAATCTCATGAACTCAGAAATTCTTGGCAAGTCCACAGGATCTGATTGGGGCGTGATCTTCGAGAGAATAGACCAGGTTATACGTCATCCGGCCCAAGTTTATGAAAGCATCTGCTATTTTTTCATATTTGCAGTCGCCTATCGAATCTATTTGCAAAAGCGCGAGAGAACGTCGCATGGCCTGATTTTTGGCTTTGTTTTAGCGGCAATTTTTACTTGTCGATTTTTGATCGAATTTTTGAAAGAGAATCAAAGTGCCTTTGAGCAAGACTTGCCTTTGAATATGGGGCAAATTTTAAGTGTTCCATTTGTGCTAGCCGGAGTTTATTTTATGCTTCGAGCTTGGAAAGCCTCGCCTGAAGCTTTGATGAAAACTTCGACTTCTGAAGTCAACGCGTCTGTAGGTCAAGGGGGACGTCAGGGTGTGCGTCAAGGAGAAGGAAAGCGTGAGCAGAGCAAAAAACAGTCTACAAAAAAACACAAAAGGCAATAATCAATCTGCTCATTATTTTATCTTCCCAAATGTTTTCGAACCTGGGCAAAATTAAATCGGCAGCGAAATGAGGAATTAAGGAAAAATTCATTTTACAGTTCGAGCGAATCACTCAATAACTAACCAATGAACAATCAAATTAATTCCAGTAGCAGTGCTAATGCCGATGCAGTTGTCGGTCTAGTTGAAACAGCCAATGAAGTAGCTGATATAGCTACAATGGCCTCACCACATAGGATCCAAATGTCGTCTGAAATCAGCCTTCGCGTCCTTGTTGTCGAAGACGAATCTGAAATTCGCGAGTTTCTGGTGTCCCAGTTTATCGAGGCCGGGGCTCAATCCAGTGGCCTTCCTTCTGGAGATCAAATTTTAAATTCCTTAGAGGCTTTCCAGCCTAATATCATTTTGCTAGATCAAATGATG
>JAYTZS010000401.1:0-2797 GCA_043741885.1 Bdellovibrio sp.
GTGGTCCGCGCTAAATAACCAACACCAGTCTGCGGAATAAAGAAACTTCGCCCGGTCTCAATCCAATCCTTGATAAATTCAATTTCCGGTTCGCTCAGATCCTTTTGCAGCAAGCTCCAGCCGGCATGATCATTGGCTGAGACAATTGAAAAATGATCGGTCGGGACAGCGACCTGGAGATCGCCCGCGATAATTCGAACATAACTTGCAACATGATCCGTAAAATCCAATTCTTCGTTGAAACTTTTGTCCTCTGAACGCTCCAAATAAATCAGATAATTTTGCCATTTCACCCAGGGTGGAACACTGAGAAGGCAATAGTGATCACCGGACAGTTTGACCAGATCTATTTGGTGCTCAAGCTCCTTTTTGAGCAGCTGGAAATAAATTTTTTCAGAATTCTGAAAAATTGATAAAAATCTTTTACCTTTTAGTTTCTTTTCAGTTTCAAACGGCAGATGCTCCGAGGCCAAATGCAAATCTCCGAAGATGACAAAAATACGATGATCAGGAAAGCTGTGCGAAGCGGCAGCAATCTGCAAAGCCGCGAATTGATCCCTTTGCTTGAGGGAGCGCGCCGTCTTGTGATCACTCTTCAGATTCAATGCAATCATCGGTACATGCTGTTTTTGAGCCCAGTGAAAGAGTGGTTTGTAATTATCCCAAGGAAATTCCCAGTTTTTTTTCCACTCGACGGTTTTCAAGAAATCAGTCTCGCTCATTTTACCTTGGACAAAGCGATCGAGGCTTTTTTGGTGCCGAGTTTCGACACACTCAACTGCGAGGACCGCTTTGGTTCCAATTGGAAGATTTTTTAAAATTCTCAGCTGAGCTCTTTGGCTTTGCGCCAGGGCATGAAAATCTCCTAAATAAATGACGTCTGATTTTTTAATCTTCGCAAACAATTCATCTCGGTTGGAGGCCTTCCAGGAGCGGTGAAATTCCCGCTCGTAACGAGCTTGATATCGGCCCAGTGCTGCGGATGTGGGCCCCAGATGAGCTTGCACATGGCTTTGCACCTGCTCAAAAAGATCTTTTCTGAGCCGAATCCAGCGCTGAGAGGAAGTTGGCGAGTTCGATGTCATTGTCGCACATTGTGGCATGATAAATTATTGATTTCAAAATCCTTTTTGGCTCTAATGGAGCTTATGAACAAAACTGAAAATTCAAAATTTTCCGAATCGACCGGCTTGATGATTTTACTCGCGCTCAGTCTTGTCACAATGGCTGTGCATTTTTATCTGATCTTGCAACACTATCAATTAAAAATGGGAATTGCCGAGGGTCCTAGCATCTGCAACCTCTCTGGCACTTTCAACTGCGACACCGTGGCTGTCAGCAAATATGCAACTTTGGCGGGTGTGCCAATGGCGCTTCTGGGATTTTGCTCTCAAGTGATCTTTTTTATTTTTGTGCTGAGCGCTCGTTACCATTTGAGCGAAGATTCCGAACGGATGCGGCGTCTTCTTTTTTACTTTTCTAGCTTTGTTGCTGCGGTCTCTGTGGTCATGGGTTCTCTGTCGGCAATTCAATTGGGAACTTACTGCCTATTTTGCATGGCTACCTACGCTCTCTCAGCGTTCCAACTGTGGATTAGTTGGAAAATCCAGTCAAAACCGGCACTCCCCTATTTATCTGATGACATCCATACTTATTTCACTGATTCGCGGTGGATTCTCGTCCTGCTTTTTTTGATTCCTGTGGGTGCCTGGGCCTCACATCAAGTGATCTTAGATTCCTATGGTTTTGGCAAACTCAACCGAGTCATGGAAGATTCTGTTCGCGACTGGAAGGCAGCACGGACCATCGACTTCAAGCTCGATCAGGGTCTCAGTCAGCAAAAGAATTCTCAGTCTCCGGCCAAAATGGTAATTGTTGAGTTTGCTGATTTTCTTTGCCCTCACTGCAAGTTGGCCTCTTCTCCTCTGGAATCTTTCACACAAAGTCACCCGGATGTTCGCTTGGTGTTTAAGACATTTCCGCTCGATGGAAAGTGCAACAAAAGCATCCAGCATCAAGGTGACGGAATTCGCTGCCAGTTGGCGGCCTCTGTGGTTTGTGCAGAACAGCTTTTTCATAAAGGTTGGGCGACTCATCATTGGATTTTCGAACATCAAGAGCAAGTGTTCAAGGACAGCTCAACTGTATTGGAGCAAATTCCTCAACAACTGGGCATGGATGCGGCCTCTTTTAAAAGTTGTTTAAACACTGATTCTACACTTGAGTCCGTGCTGACGATGGCTGCAGAGGGATCATCAGCCAGCATCGAGGGAACGCCGAGCATCTTTGTAAATGGCAAACTTCTTCCAAGAGGCCAACTTTTACCGGTTTTAGAAGCCGCTTACCAGACTCTATAGTGCTTGAATTGATAGCGCTCAAATGCGGCCGAAAATCCGTGACCATATTTGCTGAAACAAATCGTCACAGACACTAATTGTTGTTTCGAAAAGACCATGGTGAACCTCGAGCATAAAAGCCACGAGACCTATTGCAACAACACAGTGAATAGACACTTTCACAATCCAAACGGTTGATCGGATGTCGTCGATTCGAACGTCTTGCTGTACTTTTTCTACTCGCTTGAGGACATATTGTAGCTCAGAAAAATGAGCGACAAATCTTTCGTTCAACTCCTGTTGCTTTGCCATGGTTAGCATGTGGACACCCGGAAACCGCCGCTTGGCTCGGATCGCATTGACCAAATCAACACTGTGTTGAATGTAACGCTCGACTCGGTCTTTGAATTTGGGATATTCGAAATCTTGTTCAAGAAAAACTCTCAACTCCTCGATTGCCT
>JAYTZS010000402.1:0-2784 GCA_043741885.1 Bdellovibrio sp.
AGTAACGAACCAATTCCTTGGTCACGCATGTTTTTCTCGACAGACATCCCAAATTCGCCTGTGTGGGAAATACGTTGTCGATGACCGTTAGAAAAATCCAGCATTCCAACAATCTTGTCATTCAATGTTGCTACCAAAATTAGGTGACTCGGGTTCTCGAAATGACTCTGAATCCATTTTTCTTCAACTTCGATCGTCATCTTAAATTCGGCAGGAGATGTGAGCTGATAAATGTCTTCTCCAATTACCGCCGTTGACAAAGCCAGGATAGCTGATGCGTCAGCTTTTTCTGCAGACCGAATAATAATGTCCGCACTAGACTTTGACTTAAACTTTCTTGCTTTGTACTCAGCCATAATTACTTCCCAGTTCCGCTCTTAAGATTATTACTTCCGCCCATTTCATTCGCGGATGTTCGTTGTACATTTTTAGAAGTATAAAAATGGCCAGCAAACGGTACGCCGCCGGGAACATCAGCAAAAGAAACAGGAATTGATTCCGTAGCTTCTTTATTGAAAACAACAAAATGAACATGAGGCAAAGTAGTTTGGCCGACCATTCCGTTGAGGGCAATCGGCTGCCCCGAAAGAACATCCTCTCCCTCGCTGACAAGCGCACTGTTTTTCCGAATATGCCCGTAATTTGAAATTTCACCGTCCTCATGCTGAATCCAAATATAATTTGGGTCCAAGCCTACGCCAGAAAAATTTTGTACAACCTTAATTACTTTCCCGTCACGAGCAGCTACAATTTCGGCACCTAACGGCATAACGAAATCCCAGGCGTAAAAATGCAAATCCCGGTGGCTCGTAAAACTGCGATTCCCTTGAGAAACAAATCGACTGACTCCAGCTCTCCAGGGAAGTTTGTAAGGAGAGGATGATTGTGGCGGATAAATACTTAGGTCTGTCGGCCCGGTGAAAAAGAAAACAAAACCGAGATAAGGCAAATACCAGGCGACACAGAAAATTTTGATTCTAGATAGATTGTTGCGCCAGATCGACGGCTTAAAAAACAGACCGAATATCAATGTTACCGAGATCAGCAAAGTCATTGCAAAAATGACGGCCAAAATAAAAAAGGTCCCTGGCATACCGTTCATATTATTTCTTCGTTTTCATGGGATGGCCTCAATAGACTTTTGAAACTCATCAAAAGAGCGGTAGTGATGAACAATCATTCCCAACTCTTTTGCGGCTTTCACATGCGATAGCGCATCATCGATGAAAAAGATTTCGTCAGTCTCGCAGGCCAAAGTCTCAACAACATGATGGAAAACATTCTTATCTGGCTTACAGAAGCCGATCTCTGCAGAATTAAACACTTTGAAGAAACGATCGGAAATTCCAAGAGTTTTAAGGTCTTGATGTAAGCGCGAAGTTCCATTCGTCAAGACCGCGACCGGCAACATTGGAAATTGATTTTTTAAGTAAGCTAAATATCGATCATCAACGTTTCCAGGAAAAGCACTCCAATCTTTTACCGCTTGAACTGCCAAGTGAGATGGAACTGTTTTCGAAATTAAATCGACAATTTCAGTTCGCCAAGCTTCATCCGATATGAGCCCAGTAATCGCACGAGTGAGAAGGGTTTTCTCAAAAGCAGCACCGAGCAATGCGCCTTGAGACAGTCCGCACCTTTGTTCGATTTCCCAATCGCGCTCTGGAGAAAAATGCCTAATCACACCATCCAGATCTGAAAGTATGTACCTGATTCCTTTCACGCCGGAACCACTTTTCGCGCTAAAATTCGGTTGTGGGCATGTCGATGAGGAACACCACTCGACATGCAGTCCTTGATTTCTTCGACTGACCATTCGATTTGCCAATCATGATAGAGGGACATGAGTTCGCCGGAAGACCAAAGTGCTTCTGAAGCCTCTGCATCGGGAGCGCGTTCTAGAAAAGGTTTCGATACAAATGTGTGAAGAACATGAATGCCATTAGCCGTCGTTTTATTTTTCAAACTGTCGATAAAAGGCTTTCGAAGATTCGGTTTTAGATACTGAAGAACTCCCGACGAGAAAACGACATCAAACGTTTCTTGAGGCTGATACCCGTTGATGTCTGCTACCTGAAAGTCGATTTCGAGATTCAGAGAGGAAGAGACCTCTTGGGCTTTGGCGATCCCAACTTCAGCCGCATCAAAGGCTGAAACCTGGTAGCCGTTCCGAGCAAAAAAGATTGAGTCCTTACCTTCGCCGCATCCGACATCTAGGAGATGTAATTGCGACGTAGGTGGCTTGGATTCCAGAATCCGAAAAGCCATTGAAGAGGGTCTATCACCCCAATAGAGTTCAGACTTATCATATCTTTGATTATAGACTGTGCTCACGGAGACCGTCCTTCAATAGGAAGTCACTTAGACACGGCCTCAGATGTTAGTGTTTTGCCGGCTCAACGAGGGTGTCCTCGGAACTCCTGGATTTATGTTCAAAACTGTTTGTAACGCAATGTGCGATGCGTTTCAAGAATCAACTTCTATCGGCACTGCGCGCATACCCATCGGAGCCAATGCCTAAACGAAGTTGAGCGAGGGTTGGCCCGATATGTCAGCCACAGCCCAACTTGACCACTGTCATACTAGTGTCGTAATGCTGCCGTATTAGTGTCGTAACACATTGAAATTTGATCGGTTACTTTCATTCAAAACGAAAGGACCGATATGGAACAAAATATGGCAAAAGATTTGGTAAGAGCAAAATCCGTAAGAAAGGCACGCGAAGAGAGAGCATGGCCGGAACGGCAACTTGCGGAGGTCGCAGGGGTTAATCTTCGCACAATA
>JAYTZS010000403.1:0-7902 GCA_043741885.1 Bdellovibrio sp.
CTCAGGTCTCTAGCAAAATGAAAAAGTAAAAAGCAAAGATCTGGTCCCAGAAGGATACCGAATGTCATTGGAAGCTTCGATTCGTGAGAAAATAGAAAGAACTTTTCAGCCGATTTACTTTGAGCTGGAGAATGAAAGCAAGATGCATAGCCGAGGCGGCGCAGAAACTCATTTTCGCTTGATTGTAGTGTCGGATGTTTTTGTCGGGATGAGCCGGGTCGATCGTCAGAGAGCAGTTTCGCAGCTTTTTGACTTTGAGAGGGACCAGGGGATGCATGCTTTGTCGCAGCGGACTTTCACTTCTGATGAGTGGCTGCAGTGGAAAGATAAATTGAGCTTTAAATCGCCACCGTGCGCGTCGGATTCCGACTCCTAGATCTGACTCCCAAAAAAATCACTTTGAGCGGGTAGCCAGAAATTTACTTGAATTCTTCGATTTTTGATTTGAGCTGTTTCAACAATTGCTGAACATCCTGCAATAGCTTTTCGTCCGCCGATTGAGTTGGAGCTTGAGCAGCCAATTCATTCCACGCATCCAAAGCTTTCTTTAGCTCAATGCCCGAATCAAGCAGGCCCTTTTCCGGCCTTTCCTGTGAGCCAGACTGAGAGTCTAATTTCGAGTCTGATTTCGAGTCCGCTTTCAAGTCTGATTTTGCGTCAGACTTAACGCCGGATTTAGTGCCAGATTTGTTAGCGCTCTTGCGAACGTGTTTATTTTGTTCATTCATGTTGCCGTCACAGTGTAAAAGAAAAATCGAGCCAATGACAAGAGATTGCCAGCATTATTTGACAATCCTCAGAGGTCTATGAAAGATAATCTACGAATCCTGATTCTCCACCTATGAAGGAGCTGAAATGTCTCATGAAATTATTTACACCATGAAGGGTGTCAGCAAAGTTTTTCCGCCCAACCGCTACGTTTTGAAAAATATCTATCTGTCTTATTTTTACGGAGCGAAAATCGGAGTTCTCGGTCTGAATGGTTCTGGGAAATCAACTTTGCTGAAAATCATGGCAGGAGTCGACAAAGATTTTTTGGGTGAAGCTTTTCCGGCGAAAGCTTTGAAAATGGGATACCTGGAGCAAGAGCCTCAGTTGGATGAGACTAAATCTGTAAAGGAAAATATTTTCTCCGGAATGGGAGAGCTTCCTTTGCTTTTGCAAGAGTTCAATAAGATCAACGAGAAATTCAATGATCCCGATCTTGATCCTGCTATGATGGACAAACTGATCGAAAAGCAGGGTCAAATCCAAGAAAAAATCGAAGCGCTGAACGGTTGGGAAATTGACCAAGTGATCGAAAAAGCAATGGATGCTCTTCGTTGCCCAGATGGCGATTTGCCGGTCACCAATTTATCTGGTGGAGAAAAGCGCCGAGTGGCTTTGTGCCGGTTGCTTCTTTCTAATCCTGATATTTTATTGCTCGACGAGCCGACCAATCACTTGGATGCGGAAAGTGTTTTGTGGCTTGAGCAATACCTTGCAAAATTTCCTGGCACTGTGATCGCAGTCACTCATGACCGTTATTTCCTGGACAATGTGGCTGGCTGGATTTTGGAATTGGACCGCGGCGAGGGAATTCCTTGGAAGGGAAATTACACCAGTTGGTTGGAGCAAAAAGACAAGCGCACCGAAGCTGAGCAAAAAAATGAAGAGCGCCGAGCAAAAACATTGGAGCGAGAACTGGATTGGATCCGAATGTCTCCACGGGCTCGACAAGCGAAGAGCAAGGCCCGAGTGTCTAATTACGAAAACTTGATCAAAGAGCCAACACCGGAACGAATGCAGGAGCTTTCTATTTTCATTCCACCAGGACCTCGATTGGGTGACGTAGTGGTTGAAGCCAAAAACGTCCGCAAAGCTTACGGCGACAAATTGCTTTTTGAAAATATGAATTTCGCATTGCCTCGAGGTGGAATTATTGGAATCATTGGACCCAACGGAGCTGGAAAAACAACTTTGGCTCGAATGATCACTGGCAAAGAAACTCCAGATTCGGGAGAATTCAATGTCGGCTCCACAGTGAAAATGGCCTATGTCGATCAGTCGAGAGAGACTTTGGATCCCAACAAATCTGTGTGGGAAGAACTTTCAGACAAGCAGGACGTGATCAAGCTCGGCAACCGCGAAGTGAATTCGAGGCAGTACGTGTCCTGGTTTAACTTCAGCGGTGACAGCCAGCAGAAAAAAGTGGGGACATTGTCTGGTGGCGAGCGAAACCGAGTCAACATGGCCAAAATCCTCAAGCAAGGCGCCAATCTTTTGATGCTGGATGAGCCAACTAATGACCTCGATGTCAATACCATGCGAGCGCTGGAAGAAGCTTTGCTTGAATTCGGCGGATCTGCCGTTGTCATTTCCCATGACCGTTGGTTTTTAGACCGGATCTGCACTCACATTTTAGCTTTTGAAGGAGACTCTCAAGTCTACTTCTACAACGGCAATTTTTCCGAGTACGAAGAAGACAAGAAAAAGCGTTTGGGAGAAGAAGCTTCTCAGCCAAGACGAATCCGCTATCGACCTTTGCAGTGATTGGTTATTAACAAATCGGCGACAGCTCAGCTCGAGCTGTTACTAAGTTTTGGAACGAAACGGGGGATCCACCCTGATCTGGATGTAAACTCAAAGCGAGTTTTCGAAATGCGGATTGCAATTCCTTCTGTGAGAATCGCGGAGACAGCGCAGCTTCATGCTTGGCAAAAAAGTCGATAGCCCATTGTTGGACAGCGCTCAACTGGTGAGGAGGTCTCGGCGCCATGGGTTTTCTTTGACTATGATAAATATTTGCTTTGGCAGCAGCTGTAAAACGAACCGGGTGGACGGCACCCACCAGAAAACTCCACAACTCACTTTGAATAGGGATTTCCGACTTTTCACTTCGGCCAAAACTGCCAGTTGAATTTGAGTGAACTTCTGGTGAAGTACGGTCCGGCTCAAGATCTTGTTGTATATCTTGTTGTATATCTCTGCGAATTTTCTTTTCAAGCTCTTGTGCGAAACTGTGAAATGTTCCCATGCAGTCTCATCGGATCATTTTGAGAGCACGACAGGCTTCCTGGTCTTTTCATTGCCGATTTGGACTTTTGCCGGTGACTTCATCCAGAGCGCAGCAGCCAGAGAGGCATCGAGAGCGAACCAGAGCGCGGCAGCCAGAAGTCGCCACTTTTTTTTGGACAAAGCTCAGTTATTGTTTAGACTGATTTCTTGAAAACAAGACTAAGGACTCGCTCAGTAATCGAGCCGCAAAACATTCCGGAGGAATTTATGGCCAAGAAAGCCGCAGCAAAGAAATCAGTTCCCGCGAAAGCAAACCCCAAGACAGCAGCCGGGAAACCGGGCAAGGTAACCGCGAAACCGATCAAGGTAGCGGCCGCAAAAAAGACAGCTGCTCCAACTAAGAAAACAGCTGTGGCTCAGGCAGCGCAAACTCAGAAAGCTGCGTCAATCGAGAAAGTTGTGCCCGCGAAATCCCCTGCTTCGGCGGCGGCCGCTGCAAAAAAAACTACCTCGACCGGCGCTTCGGCTACGACTCCGGCTGCTCCATCAGTGAGGTCTTCGTCTACCCAAAAATCGGGTCCAGCTTTTATGAAACCGATGACCCCAAGTCCTGAATTGGCAGCTGTGATTGGATCCAGCCCCATTCCTCGGACGGAAGTTGTAAAAAAGCTTTGGGACTATATCAAACGCCACAAACTGCAGGACGTGAAGAATCGTCGAAATATCAACGCAGATGAAAAGCTCAAAGCTGTATTCGGAAAAGACACGGTCTCAATGTTCGAGATGACTCAGATTGTTTCGAAGCATTTGAAATAGCTCGGAGCAAATCTTTGGATTTGGAAATCAATCGAACCCTTCGTGGTGTGAGGACTAGAAGGGAGCTTCGCAGGGGTTTCTGCGGTTGCTTCTTTCGTCTGAGAACTTGGATTCCCCAGAGTTTAAATTCGATTCGACATCAAACCTTTTCTAGCCAGAGCGAATCGAGATTGCAATTTATTCTGATTCGTATATCACGATCTATTTATTTGTATTTATGTGAGTGATGCAAGTAGAAGTTGGCATTTGTTGTGCCAGTGCCTGATGGGGTCTGATGTTATTATACTCTTCAGTGTCCGATGCATTCGCTCGTTTCGTTCATTTTGATCAGGTCGGCCAGGCATTATTCTTTCAGGTCAAATGCCTAATTTAATATTTGCCCTCGAGAATGACAACCAACTTTTTGGGAGGCCAGCTTGGATGTTTTTCTTGCTCTGATAAGATCAAACGCACAACCTCCTGTTCAACGGCGTTGGGATGAGAATGTGGTGTTCGGCTTTGATCTGCTAAAGCCACAAGCCTGTACCTTCCGGAGAACCACACTCAAGATATTTTTAAACTTTTATGACCGTCTACCTTTTTTGAAGTAGAGGTTTATTCAGTCCTCATTTTTTTGTGCTGAGATTTTTGTGTCAAGATTTTTGTTGACGAGTTATTTCGATCGTTAGCGCTGCCTGAGAGGCAAGATCTTTTTATTTTTGAAAATTTCCTCAGCCAGCTTCGAGATCGTTTGAGGGTGAAGGGGTTAAAGCGCGTATAATTGCGATTCCACACCCACATGGGAGTGCTGCAAACACGTCAGCAGAATACCTGTGATATGAATACTCAACTGGAACTACAAAAAAGAATTTCAAGCAGGAATCTGATTTCATGGCATCAAATAAAAGTAAAAACCAACATGGTGGTTCTCTGCTTGAAGGCAAAAGAAAAGGGCGTCGAGCGCTTTCAAATAAACATGCGATTCATTTAATCTTAAAGTCAGATCTGAAAGGTGTATTCAATCCAGGAAATCGCCGATTAGAACAACTGATTCGAAATACAGCTGAGAGATTTTCCGTGCGCATCTATTCCACGGCTTTGAACTGGTCTCACATTCACTGTGTGATAACGATCAAAGACCGCAAGGATTATAATGCCTTCATTCGCGTACTGACCTCCATTCTCGCTCTCAGAATTCGAAAACACAAAAGCTTCACCGGCAAAGTGTTCACTCTTCGACCGTTCACAAGAATTCTCAATTGGGGCAGAGACTTCAAAAATGTTCTATCGTACCTGGTGCTCAATCAGCTCGAATCCTTAGGTATGGTGATTAGACCCAAGAAGGCAAAAAACAGGAAGATTGAAGGCGAGACAGGGAGGAGGGTAGACCGGAAAACGAGTAAGAAAAAAGGGCCCGCTTGAATCCTTCCAGCAATGGCTTTTTATGGTGCCACCACCAAGGAAACTCCTCTTTCAAGCTGAAAGCCAAAAAGACCTGGCCTTTCTTGCTCGAAATAGGAGGCGCAAATGGGTCTATCTCAACTTTAAACGCGTCTCATGCTTGCTTTACTCCAAAATGTCACACTAGGAAAAAGGAGAAAGTGCGTTTCCGTTGCAAAATTCCGTAAAATCAGAGACAACCTGCTGTTACACCGAGCGGGTTTTTCTTTTTGCTGAGCCCTCAATTGGCTGACGAAATGGCTAAAGATCCTTCTCTAATAAAGGCTTTGAAGTATGGCTATCGTTCCCTTGAATGCAGATGAAATCAAAAAAATGAAGTTTGTTTGCAGGTTGGCTGCGCGCACTTTGAGTCATGTTGGAAAGTATGTGAAGGCTGGGATTTCGACGGATGAGCTCGATAAAATTGTTTATGATTACACTTTGACCAACAATGCTAATCCGGCCTGCCTTGGATATCATGGCTATCCCAAAACAATTTGCACTTCGATCAATCAAGTGATTTGCCATGGGCTTCCAGACTCTACCATTCTCAAAGACGGTGATATCATCAATGTGGATGTCACCAGCGAAAAAGACGGATTCTTCGGTGACTGTTCTGCCACTTTTTTCGTTGGCGAGGTTTCCGAGATGGCAAGGAAGGTAGTCGCTGCGGCTCTTGAGGCCAGGGACAAGGGGATCGAAGCTGTACGACCGCATGGCACCACAGGAGATATTGGTTTCGTGATCGATAAGTACGTGACACGACAAGGCTTTACCAGCGTGAAGGAAATTGGCGGTCACGGTATTGGCAAAAAGTTTCATGACGAACCATTTGTTCCATCCTACGGAAAACGTGGACGGGGGGACTTGCTTGTGCCTTGGCAATGCATCACAGTGGAGCCAATGGTCAATGAGGGCGTTGCGACAATTAAAGAAGTCGACATCCCGGGCTCAACAATTAAATACTATGAAACCGAAGATGGAAAATTATCAGCCCAGTTCGAGGACACGATTTGGGTCACCGATACAGGTTACGAAATTCTGACACTGGACTGATCGGAATAAAAAGATAGAAACGAATGAAAAAACTCATAAAATAATATATAAAATAATATATAAAATAACATGTAAAATAACATGTAAAATAAAATAAAGAACAGACTCTTGAAATTAGAAAAGATTTAAAAGGAAAACAAATGGCACTTCAAATGACTGGCAAAACCAACGGGAAAAATAAAATGAGTAAAACAGCTTCTGCTTCCACTGCAGTTAAAAAAACAATTGGAAAAACGACAGCCCAAAGCACGGTTGATTACAGAGTCTGCCAAGCTGCCATGGACAATCCAGAAGTGTTTGCACAATTGGCAAAATGGGGCCGAGAAGAAATTCAGATTGCTGAGAAAGAAATGCCAGGCTTGATGTCCTTGCGAAGAGAATTCAAGAAGCAACAGCCGTTCAAAGGGGCTCGAATTTCAGGTTGCTTGCACATGACAATTCAAACAGCTGTCTTGATCGAGACTTTAGCCGAACTTGGAGCTCAAATTCGTTGGTCGTCTTGCAATATCTTTTCGACTCAAGATCATGCGGCGGTTGCAATGGCCGCGGCAGGAATTCCAGTTTTTGCTTGGAAAGGTGAGACGGAAGAGGAAGCTGCTTGGTGCATCGAACAGACAATCACTGGTTGGGGCAACGAAGGGTTCAATTTGATTTTAGATGATGGTGGTGATTTGACCAACATGATGCATGAGCCTCGTTTTGCAAAAGAGCTCAAAAAAATCATTGGAATTTCCGAGGAAACGACAACTGGAGTTCATAATTTAATGAAAATGAAAGAGCAGGGAAAATTGAAAGTTCCTGCCATCAATATCAATGACTCGGTAACAAAATCAAAATTCGACAATCTTTACGGCTGCCGTGAATCTTTAGCCGATGGAATCAAGCGCGCGACCGATGTGATGTTGGCTGGAAAAGTCGTGGTTGTGGCGGGTTATGGAGATGTGGGCAAGGGTTGCGCCATGAGCTTGAAGTCCTACGGGTCTCGAGTTCTCGTCACCGAAATCGATCCAATTTGTGCTTTGCAAGCGGCGATGGAAGGTTTTCAAGTGACGACAATGGAAGAAGCCACTCCGCTGGCTGATATTTTTGTGACAGCTACCGGCTGCTGCGAAATTGTCACTGAGAAGCATTTCATGAAAATGAAAGACAACGCGATCGTTTGCAATATTGGCCATTTCGATATCGAAATTGATATGGCTTGGCTGAATAAAAATTCCAAAGCTCGTGAAGTCAAACCGCAAGTGGACATCCACACTTTGAAGAATGGAAACCAGATCATCGTCTTAGCCAAAGGCCGTTTGGTCAACTTGGGTTGCGGAACTGGTCATCCAAGTTTCGTTATGTCCAACTCCTTTACCAATCAGGTGATGGCCCAAATGGAACTGTTCGGGAATCGAGACATGTATCAAGAAATCGACGTGTTCCGTTTGCCAAAGCACTTGGACGAAAAAGTGGCGGCTCTTCACCTCGAGCAGATTGGCGTGAAGCTCACAAAGCTCTCCGGAAAACAAAGCAAATACCTAGGAATGAATCCAACCGGCCCCTTCAAGCCCGACCATTACCGTTATTAGAAGGTACCGTCTTCCCATTTTGCGGCACGCCGCAAAATGGGAA
>JAYTZS010000404.1:0-2770 GCA_043741885.1 Bdellovibrio sp.
TTTGAGGCCGATTTGGATCCTTTGACTAACACTCCAGCCCCTTCAGATCAGTTGACTTTGGCCCGTTTCAACTTGAAAGAGTCAGATCTTGAGAAAACCTTTCAAATTGGCTCGATCATCGGCAAACCTCAAGCCAGTTTGCGCGAGATCATCACTCATTTGCGAGCTGCTTACTGTGGCAAACTGACGGTTCAAGTTGCCGAGGCTCTGCCAGAAGTGCGCAATTGGTTTATCAAAGAATTTGAACAAAATCGCAGCGCTTTTAAACTTTCACCACAAGAGAAAAAAGATGCTCTGCACAGCCTGACTCGGGCCGAGAGCTTGGAACGCTTCATTCACACTCGCTATGTGGGAACGAAACGCTTTTCCATCGAAGGTGGGGACGCCATTTTGCCAATGCTCGAAACATTGGTGTCTCGTGGCTCCGCTCGCGGTGTCGAAGAGATTGTGATTGGCATGGCTCATCGTGGACGAGTGAATGTTCTCGCCAACTTCATGGGAAAAGCCTTGGAATACATTTTTGCTGACTTCAATGGCCCAACAGAGACGGCCGTTCCAATGGATGATTTTGACGGCGACGTGAAATATCACTTGGGTTACAAATCAGATAAGAAAACCGAAAATGGAAGCTTGCAAGTGTCACTGGCTTTCAATCCTTCTCACTTGGAAGCGGTCAATCCCGTGGTTTTGGGAATGGCGAGAGCTTCTCAGCGTCGGCGCAAGGACACCAAAACTCGCAAAAAAGTCATTCCAGTTTTAATTCATGGAGATGCCGCTTTTGCAGGCCAAGGAGTGGTCGCTGAAACTTTCCAAATGGCCAATGTCAAAGGCTACACCGTCGGTGGAACTATTCACTTGAGCATCGACAATCAAGTGGGCTTCACAACCAATCCTGAAAATGGCCGCAGCTCACATTATTGCTCTGATGTTTCAAAAGTTTTAGCCACTCCTGTGCTGCATGTGAACGGTGACGATGTCGAATCTTGTATTCGCGCCATGGAAATTGCTCTCAGATATCGACAAGAGTGGAGCCGAGACATTGTCGTGAATGTTATCTGCTATCGCCGCTATGGACACAACGAAGGCGATGAGCCAGCTTACACTCAACCTTTGATGTATAACATTATCAAGGGGCACCCGACTCCGCGTGAAATTTATGGCAAGCAGTTGATCCGCGAGAATGTCATCGACACTGCTTTCTATGAGGCCGACTATAACAAGAAAATAGACTCTTTGCAGGAGATTTTTGAGCACACAAAAGCCAATCCTCCCAAGATTCAACCGGTGAAATTCGAAGGGTTCTGGCAGGGTTTGAGAAAAGCCAAGTCCGATGATTTTGAAAGGCCAACCGACACCACAACTGATCTTGCGGCTTTGAGAAAAGTGGGCATGCTTTTGGGTCAGGTTCCAGCTGGCTTCACTCCCCACCCAAAACTAACCAAGCTTTTGGAAACCAGAAAGAACATGGCCGAAGGTAATGATAAAACAAATAATCAAGTCGATTGGGGCATGGGTGAGCTCTTAGCTTATGGCTCTCTTTTGCAAGAAGGAATTTCAGTTCGCTTGACTGGACAAGATTGCGTGCGCGGGACTTTCACCCACCGACATGCAGGGCTTTATGATTTTCACACAGGCGAGCAGTATGTGGCACTTGATGAAGTCAATGGCGACAAAGTTGAGTTTTGTGTTTACGACTCGATTTTATCCGAATACGGAGTTTTGGGTTTCGAGTATGGAAATTCAATTTCAGATCCGACTTTTCTCACCATGTGGGAAGCTCAATTTGGAGATTTTGTCAATGGTGCGCAAATTATCATCGATCAATTCTTGTCAGCCGGCGAAGCCAAATGGCAACAGATGAGTGGTCTCGTTCTGCTCTTGCCTCATGGCTACGAAGGGCAAGGACCTGAGCACTCGTCAGCCAAATTGGAAAGATTTCTCCAGCTGTGTGCTCAGAACAACATGCAAGTTTGCAATTTCACAACTCCGGCTCAGATTTTTCATGCTCTTCGCCGGCAAATGAAACGCTCGTTTCGCAAGCCTTTGATTGTCATGTCGCCAAAATCTTTGCTCCGTCATCCTCGAGCTGTTTCAAGCATGGAAGAGCTGGCTAAGGGCACTTTTCAGGAAGTGATCTCGGACACTTTGCTCAAGGATGCTAAAAAAGTGGAAACCGTGGCTTTGTGCTCCGGTAAAATTTATTACGACCTTCTAGAAGAGCGAGAAAAGCAAAAGAACGAACGCACAGCTTTGGTCCGTTTAGAGCAAATTTATCCGACTCCAAAAGCTCAGATTCTGGCTGCCTTGAAAACCTACCCAAAATTGAAAAACGTTGTTTGGGTTCAAGAAGAGCCACGAAATATGGGCGCTTGGTCGCATGTTTATTTCAAGCTAGTTGAGTTGTTTGAAAAAGAAGGCTTAAAATTGACTTTGCAATATGTCGGACGTCCCGACCGAGCTTCACCAGCGACAGGTTCAATCTATCGCCACCGAGTCGAGCAGGCCGAGATTGTCCAGAACTGTTTGAAAGTTTAGTTTGCTGTTATGTTTGATCTTAGTTTTTTAGATTATTTTAGTTTAGTTTTATTTTTTAGTTTTATTTTTTAGCTTTATTTTTTAGCTTTATTTTTTAGCTTCGAGTTTTGTAGAACCCCGCTTAGATTTTTTGGCTTCTGGCCTCCAAGTCTAAGATCAGTCAGGAGACTGTATGAAATATGATGTGAAAGTTCCAGCCGTTGGCGAATCCATCACGGAAGCCACAATTGGCCAA
>JAYTZS010000405.1:0-7827 GCA_043741885.1 Bdellovibrio sp.
CACGGTGGCCGTGACTGCAACTTTTATTTATAAGTCTTTTCATTACCGAAACAAATATCGAGAAATGATCGACTCTCTGACTGATTATGAGAAGCATGCTGATAAACGCTATCATGAACTGCAGAATTCGAAGTCAATTCTTGAGAAAAGCTACCAAGAAGGCAGAATCTTAGAAGCTATTAACAGCGACATTCAGACATCGGATAACCTGTCGCAGATCTTACAGACTGCGCTTAATTTTCTTGCTGCAAATTTTGATTTTAAAAGATCATTTGTAATGATCAAAGATGAAGAACAAAAATTTCTGAGGACAACTGCGGTATTTGGCGCTGACAATCCTTCCTATGACCTCTGGAAATTTAAAGTCGACATTTCTGTCAAGCGTGAAAATCTCTTAGTCATCTCTTCAGTTTACCATTACGGCCAGTCAATGTTAGTGACCGACATCAATGATCACAAGTTTCATCTAAATGAAGCCTCAAAAAAACTGCTAGAAAGACTTGAAACCGATAGCTTTGCTATGGTTCCTATAAAATCTGAAACTGGCAATTGGGGCGTTCTGATTGCCGATAAGGGCCAAAAAAATGATCTGATTACCCATCGAGATTTAGTTGTGCTCCAACGTGTGGCTCAATCAATCGGAATGGCACTTGATAAAAAATCGAAAATTGAAAACGAAATTCAAATCCGCAAAATTTTTCAAAAGTTTGTGCCTTCATCTGTGATTGCTGACACACTGAAAGGCGCAGGTCCGAAACTTGGCGGTCAATCCAAAGAGGCGATCTGTTTGTTCCTCGATATCCGGAATTTTACGACGCTATCAAATGAAATTCCACCGGAAATTCTATGTGAACTTCTCAATCAAGTATTTAATGTTGTAAATGAAAACGTAACTGGAACCAATGGGATCATCGATAAATTTCTTGGTGATGGTGCCCTGGTCACATGGGGGGCTGTGCCCGGCTCCCATTCAACTTCGATGGATGTCATTTTAACTTCCTGCCAGATATTGAAGGATCTGGAGACACTGAATTCGGGTTTTAAAGTAAAGGGCCTCGCCCCAATCGAAGTTGGCATTGGAATTCATAAAGGCACAGTGATTGCTGGAAATATTGGATCTCAAGAGCGGATGGAATTTACTGTGATCGGCAACACAGTTAATATTGCAAGTCGACTTGAGCAATTGACCAAGGTTTTTAAAAGCCAGATTGTAATCTCGGAAGCGCTGATTGACTTTGCGGAGCTGCCTGCCGGCTGGACTGTTCACGAAAGTGTCCAAATCCGCGGGCTTGACGGTCATATGAAAATTGCCACTTTTTCCCAGACCGGGGATATTAACAACGAATCAACCAACGAGATTCAGTCCGCATGACTTCAAGTGGCAATAAAACCGATAAGCTCGAGAAAATCAAAGAGGCACAAGATTTGTTTCGTCAGAAATTAATCACGATGCACGCAGATGGTGGTTTAACTAAAGAACGCTATATTCGGTTCTTATCGATGCAATATCACCTGACCAAAGGTGTGCAAAAGCATTTTATGGCGATTGCCGCCAATTCACTGACTGGCAAAAAAAGAGGGCTGAGGAAATGGTTGATTAACTTTGCGCAAGAAGAGGAATTTCATTTTGAAATTGCCAAAGCTGACTTGCGGGAATTGGGGTCTGAACCTCTGGGGATTCCGTTCGATACCCAGCTTTGGTGGAATTATTTTGATAAAGTAATTGAGAGTCGGCCGTTCATTCGATTGGGCGCGACTTGTGTGCTAGAGAATATTGCTGATGGTTCTTCTGAAATCCTGGATCAAATGATCGCTCAAAGTGGTTATTTGAATCCTAAAAATCTTCGTTTCTTGATTATTCATCGCCATGGGCCCAACCTGGCTCATGGAGATCAAATTCTGCAAGCGCTTTCGGAAGCTGATCTGTCCGAGCAAGAACAAGCCGATGTCCTAGACGGTATCGACAAAGCCACGACTTTCTACATGCGCTTTGCTCATTGGATCGTGACCGGGCGAGAACTGCGCTAGCCTCGAGCACCAAAGCCTTGGGAACGCTCCCCACCTATCCCTCCTGCCTCCCCGGCCAATCTGACTTCCGCAGAGTGCAATTTTCTGTGGAATCCTGCAGGTCAGCGTGCAAAATCCTTCCCTTTCGAGGCTTCCGTTGAGATGATGTTTTTCTTCAAAAGGAAAATCAAAGTGACTGATTTGACTAACTTTTTAAATTCATTGGCTGAGTCAGTTCATTGGTATGTGGCTGGCGCTTGTGCGTTGTTGATGGGTGGGGCTTGGGGAATTCTGATCTATCGGATTTATCAGACTTCGCTGAGAAAAAGTGCGCAAATGGAGGCGGATGAGATTCTTCAGGATGCCAAAGATGCGTTTGAGTTGCAGGTGCTGGAAGAAAAAGAGCGCGTTCAAGAAATTGAAGTGGAACTCTGGGCAAAAGACGAAAAGATGATGCTCGAAACCGAAGAGCGCATCGAAGAGCTTGAAGAGCTGGTTCAGGAAAAAAAGCAGAAATCTGACAACCGCTACAGTCAAGAGCGTCAGAAAACTGTTTTGCATGAAGCTGAAGTCAAAGAGGGCGAGAAAAAAGCTCAAGAGATGGATGTTGAGCTGCAAAAAATTCGCGCCGAGATTCAGAAAATGGCAATGGAACTGGCTGAGAAATTGGCGGCGCGGCTGCAGACGACTCCTTTGGAATCTCAACAAGAGCTGATGGTGGAGATGGTTCAAGAAAGTGAAAAGCGAGCTTATGACCGAGCGAAAGAATATGAAGAGTACGTCAAAGAGCACTCGGAAACTTTGGCCAAAGAACTTTTGAGCAATGCCTTAGACCGCTTTCAAAGAAACTACTGTCCTGAGCGCGGGATTGCTCCAGTTTATTTTGAGAGCCCTGAACAGCGACGCATTTTAGTTGATGAGAAGCGTGAAAACCTGAAGGTTCTAACTGAAATCACGGGTTGCGATATCATTGTTGAGGATTCCATGGAGATGGTCGGAGTTGCCGGTTTCGATCCGGTTCGGCGTGAGCTGACTCGGAGAACTTTAGAACGCTGTTTGAAAGAAAAGAAGCCTTTGACTCCAGAGGGGATTCGGCGAATTGCGGAAAATCAAAAACGTGAAATTTTAGGTCAGATCAAGCGAGATGGTGATCAAATCGTCAAAGAATTAAAATTAGACGGAGTCCATCCTGAGATTCGTCAGATGATGGGAAGTTTGCGTTTTCGCTACAGCTTCACCCAGAATCAATATTTTCACTGCGCTGAAGTGGGTTGGCTGTGCGGACTTTTGGCTTCGGAACTTCGCGGAGTTGAGATCAAAAAAGCTCGACGTTCTGGTATGCTGCACGACCTAGGAAAAGCGATGGATCATGAAGCCGAAGGTGGCCATGCAGTCATCGGCGCAGATTTTATCTCCAAACGAAATGAAGCGCCTGAAATCATCCATGCAGTCAAAGCCCATCACTATGACGAACAGCCCTCGACGGACATGGCGTTTTTGGTGATTGCCGCTGATGCCATTTCGGGAGCTCGTCCTGGAGCTCGCCGATCGACTATTGAATCCTACAATCAAAAAGTGACGGAGCTGGAAGCAATCGCTCGAAGCTTTGATGGAGTCACCGACTGTTACATCCTCTCGGGTGGACGCGAAGTTCGGGTTCTCGTCAACAGTCGCAAAGTGGACGATCAGACAGCTTTGAAAATGAGCCAGATGATGGCAGAAAAAATTGAGACTGAATGCAATTACCCGGGTCAAATCAAAGTCGTGATTGTCCGAGAGACTTTGGTGAATGAGACGACCAAGGCCCACGCTTAATTTACTGCTCAGGTCACGGCTCCACTAACCCGTTACTTCTCCCGTCAACTCTGATTGCGAATAAAAAACCCCATTTGAATCCAAATGGGGTTTTTTATTGACCACAATCCAAGGCTTGGAAAGGCGGCTCTAAGACCGATGCATGTACTGCTCTTGCGTGAACTCATCGACTAAAATCGCATCATAACGAACCGCCAAAGATTCTTTGAGCAAAGCCATCTCGGCTTCGGTGATGATACCTTTTGCCTTTGCATCGTCATACAGCTCTGGGCCTTTTTTCTTGGCGAGAACTTTGGACTTAACCGCATCTTTCACTTTGTTCTCAACTGCTTCGGCTGCGAGCACTGTCTTCATAGCATAATCGTAGCGTCCAACAGCTTCATTGCGATCGGTTGGCAGATATATCCCGTCGGTCAAGCGGTCTCTTAAGGCGCCGCCTTTGAGGACCCCCCGAACTACCACATGCTGCAAGTGATCCGAAGCGTGGCTGCCGATGGAAAACATTCGAGACCAAGTCCCTAGGATTTCTTTGAAAATAAAATTCAGAGTGCCGAAGAGAATTTTCCCGAAACCTAGTTGTTCGACATTGTACATGTTGTCGAAAATTCCATCGAAGCCCGCTTGAATTTCAGCCAATGCGTGCTTAAGAACATAGCGTGCGTAAGCCAAGTCCTCGTCGCGCTGACCTTCAGCTTCAAAGCGTCTTAAAGTCGATGTTGCAATGTACATCCAAGCTAAAATGTCAGCGTAGCGGCCGGTGATCTTTTCTCGGAATTTCAGAGTTCCGCCCAGAGTTCCCATTCCGATATCCGAGAGGATCGCGAAGCTCGCCGAAGCCCAACTCAGACGACGGTAATACATTTTCAATGGGCCAGTGAAATTGAAATAGGTGGCGTAACCGCGAGTCAATGAAAGCACGAAAGAGCGAAATGAATTTCGCACGATATGCCCGATGTGGCCCCAAAAGGCGCTGTCAAATCCCCTGAAATCCCCTCGCGCAATCGTATCGACTTCTTTGTAAGCGTACGGATGAGAGCGGAGAGCTCCCTGCCCGAAAATAATCAAAGTGCGGGTGAGAATGTTCGCTCCTTCAACAGTGATTCCAATCGGAGTCGCAATGTAGATTTCAGCTAGAACATTTCTTGGTCCCATAGAAATTCCAGATCCGCCCATCACGTCCATGGCATCATTGATCACTTTGCGGCCAAGCTCTGTCGAATAGTACTTCGACATGGCAGTGATAACCGGCGGCTTGATGCCTTTATCCAAAGCTCCCAAAGTGAATTTTCTCATCGCCTCTAAAGCATAGGTGAAACCAAAAATTCTGGCGAGTGGCTCTTCGACTCCCTCAAATTTTCCGACAGAAACTCCGAACTGTTGGCGAACCACTCCATGGGCTGAACAGACTCGCGTGGCTAACTTGGATCCGCCTACTGACTGCGCCGGCAATGAAATCCCGCGACCCGCTGCCAAGCATTCCATTAACATCCCCCAACCTTTACCAGCTCCCTCGATGCCACCAACAATCGCGTCGATGGACACCACCACGTCCTTGCCATGGGTCGGACAGTTGTAGAAGGGAACGCCCAGTGGATCGTGTCGATTTCCCAACACGACGCCTGGAGTTTTCGCCGGAATCAATCCACAAGTGATCCCGAGCTCAGTGCCTTTGCCTAATAAATTTTGCGGATCTCGCAAACGAAAAGCCAGTCCGACAACTGTCGAAATTGCCGCCAAAGTGATCCAGCGTTTGTTCCAATTCAAACGAAGGTAAAGCTTTCCGTCTTCGCCTTTGAACACTTCACCTGAAGATGTGATTGAACCTGCATCTGATCCAGCCAATGGCTCGGTCAAACCAAAGCAAGGAATTTCCTCGCCCGCTGCCAGTTTTGGTAGGTAATGTTTTTTCTGCTCTTCGGTTCCATAGTGAATCAGAAGTTCACCGGGCCCTAGAGAATTCGGAACCATCACGGTGATGCAAGTTGAAATGGATCGACTGGCCAGCTTCATCACCACTTCCGAGTGAGCCAGCGCCGAAAATCCAAGGCCTCCGTACTCTTTGGGAATGATCATGCCTAAAAATTTATCTTTTTTAATTGCATCCCACACATGCGATTCGATTTCTCGACCGTTCCACACTTTCCAATGATCAATTTTTTTACAAAGACTCTCAACTGGTCCTGCCATGAAAGCTTTTTCTTCAGCTGTCAATTCAGGATAAGGCTCCTGCATGATTTTTTTAAAATCCGGTTTTCCAGAGAACAGATCTTTTTCGATCCAAGTCACTCCCGAATCCAAAGCGATTCTTTCTGTGTCTGAGATTTTCGGCATGAATCCTGCCATGACTTTCATCAATGGCTTTGAGACAATGATCTCACGCAGCGGTTTGATATTGAAAATCAGCGAAATCACGAGGAGCACGATTAGCAACGGCACTGGAGCTCCCGCCCCGACCGCGATCAATGCTAAGAGGAAAGTCCATACGATCAAAGGACTTCCCAAGTAGCCGACGATAATCACTGCCAGGACAGACAGAGTTGTCCACAGTCCGCAGTTATGCGCAAAGAAGCCATAAAGATTGAAATTTTCCACAATGATTCTCCCAGATTGTGAGCTTAAGCTTTATTAGAGCCTCGCCGCCAATGGGTTGGCAAGCACTGAGTTTTGTCTGAGTTTTTGAAATATTTTAGGACTGGCAGACCGGGCACCAAAAGGTCGATCGTCCCGCCATTACCGACTGACGAATGAGAGTGCCACAAATCACACAAGGCACTCCTTTCCTGTCATAAACTTGATGCAAAAGATGGAACGATCCCGGGTTGTCTTGAGCTCCTTTGAAATCAGAAATGCTAGAGCCTCCACTCAAAATAGCCTCAGCCAAGATCTGTTTTATTTGGCCGACTAAAATCTCAGCAGATTCGAGCGATACCCGATTGGATTTTCTCTGCGGGCGAATTTTCGCTCGAAACAAAGCTTCGGACGCATAGATGTTACCGATTCCAACAACTAGCTTTTGGTCCATAAGCGCCGGCTTGACCGGGCCTTTTCGCAATTTCAGTTGGCGCCACAAATAAATGCCTGTGAAGATTTCTTCCAACGGCTCTGGACCTAAATTGCACAGCCTTGGACTTTTTTCCGGGAACCGCAAATCAAACACTTCCAATATTCCAAACCGCCTCGGATCCCGAAAGGCCAAACGAAGGCCGTTGGAAAGATGCAAATAAACATGGTCATGCAGACGATCATCTCCACCCACCGCAACTCGCCAAGTTCCAGTCATACCCAAATGCGAAAGCAGCCCACCCTTTTCGGTTTCAATAAGAAGATATTTAGCTCGCCTTCGCACTGCCAAAATCCGAGCCCCGAGCAAAAGTTGAATTTTTGCAATCGGCATCGGATCTCTCAGCTCTTTCCTTAGGAATTCGATTTTCTCAAGGCGCGGCTGGCCTTCGAAGAGGGCTTCCAGTTCTTTTCGCACAACTTCGACTTCAGGTAGTTCGGGCATGAGGCATTTAACCTGGTGAAATCTGTAAGGTCAAATGTGAGGTCAAATGAACTAGATCTACCGCAAGAATCTCTGTAGCAGACATCCAACTTATTTCTCAAAAGCTCCACGGTCGCAGGGGCTATCTTGGCCACGAGGAACTCCCCGTTGATCTACCGTAAGGCAAAAGCGCCCGGTATCGATCGCGGGACTGCCGCTCAGCAAGGGGTATGCAAATGTATTTCCAAACTTGGTCAGTGCACCTAACAGCGGATTTGTATTATTCATTCCATCAACTCCCGGAGTGATATTGCAGGTCTGACCCGCATCCAGGTTATTATGATTTGAAACGATAGTCCCATAGGGATCAATTTGGCAGGCCGCATCTCCGTTAAATCCTATGATCGAATTGCTTAAGGTTAAAGTGCAATTACCTATAATATGGAAGGCTCCGCCAGAATTGGCTGCCGACGCACTATTTTCTGCGAACGTGCTGTCTCTGATGCTAATAGGCTGCGATC
>JAYTZS010000406.1:0-7827 GCA_043741885.1 Bdellovibrio sp.
AAACTCTGGGTCTTCTGATTCGAAAGGAAAATTTCTCATGGCAGTTGTCATTCGTTTAGCTCGATTTGGTACCAAGCATGCTCCAAAATACCGTATCACAGTGGCCGATCACCGTCGTTACGTGACTGGTAAATACCTTGAAATTCTTGGCACTTACATCCCTACTCCTTCTGGAAAAGACAAAAAAGTTGTGATGGACATGGCTCGAGCCCAAGAATGGATCAGCAAAGGCGCTCAGCCCTCTGACCGAGTCAAATACATCATGCGACTGGCCCAAGCCGAAGCACCCAAGTAATTAAGCAAAGATTAACTAATATGTTGTTTGGTTCTAGCTCAAAGTTTTGTACGATGAGAAGTGAGTCACAATGTCAACATTTTGAGTTTATGAATTGCTGTTCCACACTTATTTGCGGAGGTTTTGGATGGATAACACGAGCTTAAAAGACCTGATTGAATACATGGCGAAATCTTTGGTGGATGAGCCAGGGCAAGTTGAAGTCAACGAAGTCATCGGCGATCAAACCACCGTTGTAGAATTGAAAGTCGCAAAAACAGATCTGGGCAAAGTGATCGGCAAACAAGGCCGCACGGCTCGCTCCATGCGAACCATTCTCAACGCGGCCTCGACAAAGCTGCAAAAGCGAAGTGTGCTCGAAATTCTCGAGTAATTTCAAACAGATCAAAATCAACAGTTCAAGTTTTCAAAAAGCCCGACTTCGGGCTTTTTTATTTCACTCACAACCTCTTTCTAGAAAAAGTGAGTCCAGTGTTGTTAGAAATAACCGATTTTCCATCAGTCCCGGAAGGCATGATATTCGGCTCTCTCTCTGAACTTCTGATTTTGAAAAAATCGGAAGTTAACAAGCGGTACCGACCTTGGATTCTCTGCTGATATCCATCCGCGCGTTAGTGAAATCCATACTACGGAATTGTCACTTCTCAATTGAAGCGAGACTGGTCTTCATAAGTCGCGAGCCTGGTCAGTGCTGCAATACTCAGTTTAGTGGCGCGACTTTACTTGTGCTTGAGTACAAGCCCCAGTCCTTAAAAAGGGTATGGGTAGATGGACCTGCCCTGGAAGGCCCACTGAAAGTTGGTGCAAGGGCGCTTGCAGCCACTTCAAAAAACTGACCCACTTTTTATAGAAAGATCCTCACTCACAACGCTAAAAGTGCTTCGCTTTCACAAACCATTTGCCACGACGCGCAAAGAGGTCTAAAAGTTCGCATGCATTCCTCAACACAAGCTTGGCGCAAAGTCGGAAAAGTCAAAGAACCGCATGGTCTTAAAGGAGATCTATGGATTTTTATTTTCTCTAAAGACGTGAGCTGGTCAACAGAGCTGAAAGAATTCGGCCTGGGCCCGGACGAAGAGAACATCATCCCTCAAGTTTTTCAAGTTGAGAAGGTCAAGCCGTTTAAGCAGGGATTGATGCTCAAGCCCGCTGGAGTGGTTGACCGAACAGCAGCAGACAAATTGAAAGGTCTTATTTTCTTTGTACCCGAACACTTGTTTGAGTCAGGGGAAGGAGAGGTCATTTACCTTTCTGAAATTCTAAACTTCGAAGTTTGGGATCAGACGTCCACCTGCAGAGGTCGGGTGACCGCTTTTTCAAGCAATCAAGCCCAGGATCTTTTGGTGGTGACAAAACCAGACGGGGGCGTTGCGGAGATTCCTTTTGTTGAAGACTTTATTGTCGAAATTGATCACCAAGAAAAGAAAATAAAAATGCAGCTGCCAGAAGGCTTGTGGGATTTGTTGTCGTTATGAACACCGAGCCCTTGGTGAAATTCCAAGTGATCACTCTTTTTCCCGAGATGATTCAAGCTGTCTGCGAAAACGGCGTCCTTGGGCAGGCTTGCAAAAAAGGCTTGGTGCAAGTTTTAACAATCCACCCAAGAGACTTTACCTCCGATGTTCACAAAACCGTCGATGATCGGCCCTTTGGTGGTGGAGACGGAATGATCTTGCTCTACTTGCCACTGAAAAAAGCCCTGGAGCGAGCACTTGAAGCTGTTTTGCCGGAGTCAGCAGAAAAAGCGCATGTAATTTATTTGAGTCCACAGGGGAGCTTGTTGAATCAAGCAAAAGTGGTGGAGCTTTCTAAGAGGCGAAATTTGATTTTGCTTTGTGGACGTTACGGCGGAGTCGACCAACGAGTGATCAATCAATTTGTCGACGAAGAAATCTCGGTTGGCGACTATATTTTGTCGGGCGGGGAGCTGGCAGCTGGAGTTCTAATTGACGCTGTTTCAAGGCAGATTCCGGGAGTCCTTGGTCATGAAAACTCGGCTCTTACTGACAGCTTGTCAGGTGCCCTGCACAGTCGCCTCGAAGCGCCCAGCTGGACTCGTCCCAGAGAAATTGCTGCTCAAGAAACTCCGAAAATTTTACTTTCGGGAAATCATTCAAAGATCGAGCATTGGAAACTTCAAGTCTCGTGGCTTGTCACATTGCTGAAGCGTCCGGATTTGATTGCTGTCAGTAAAAAATCAGAGAATTTTTTTGGGCCAAAAGAGCGGAAAGAATTGCGGATTTTTTGGCAAGAACTTTCCAATTCAGAGAAAGCCGTGTTAGGACTGGGCGCACTTTCCAACGAAACAGTGGAGTCTTTGATCAGTGACGATTCAATCTAAATTTTCCAGTTCCAACAATATCGAAGCGTCTGCCAGGAAAGTTCCACGCTTGGCCATCGCTCTGGTGCATTACCCGATTCTCGACCGTGAGAAAAAAATTGTCGCGACGAACATTACTAATTTCGATATTCATGACATTGCTCGATCTTCTACAGTGTATGGTGTTGAGCGCTATTATTTGATCCACCCGATGGCGGAGCAGCTAATGTTTGTCGATCGAATCCTCGATCATTGGAGGATTGGGCCCGGCTCGAAATTTAATCCCTTTCGCCGAACGGCACTTCAGAACGTTTTCACGGCGCCCAATTTGGAATCAGCAAAACAACATTGGGGAGTCGACTGCTTCACTGTGGCGACTCATGCCAGGCCTGTTGAAGGGACGCGTTTTTACACCTGCCAAGATCTGCATCAGGAGATTCGCCAACCAGAAACAAAGCCGTGCTTTTTGCTGTTCGGGACTGGTTTTGGTATGACAGAAGCCTATATGCAAGCCTGTGACGGGGTGTTGGAGAGCATTCGAGGAGCCCCACCCAATGATTATCGCCACCTCAGTGTGCGCTCAGCCGTGAGTATCTATCTTGACCGCATTATGGGCCCATGGTAGATCCATCAACTCGTTTCATCAAGATTAGGAAAAATTATGGCCAACACTAAAAAATCAGCGTCTCCTGCAGCAAAAACTCCCAAGCGTGCCAAGCCTGCAAAAGCGATCGCTGCATCTGGAACCGGAAAAAATACCAACCTTGTTCAGCGAGTGTCTCAAGGAAAATCGAAAGCTGTGATTGCGCAATTTCGTGCTGGCGACACTGTGAATGTCTTTGTGCGAATTAAAGAAGGCGAAAAGGAACGAGTTCAGGTTTACAAAGGACTTGTGACCAAAATCCAAGGCGCTGCTTCTTCAAAATCGTTTACTGTGCGAAAAATTTCAGCTGGAGTGGGCGTCGAGCGAACTTTCCCGTTTGCCTCACCAATTATCGACCGAGTAGAATTGGTGGCAACTGGCCAGGTTCGCCGGGCTAAGCTTTATTACCTACGTGGACTTGAAGGAAAAGCAGCGAAGATTGAATCTGAGCTAGCAGCACCCGTTTCAGCCAAAAAGCCTAAGCCAGAGGCCGCTGTTGCAGCTGCTGATGCTGAGAAAACAGAAGCTTAACTAAGATCTATGCTGTGATCTATGCGGTCATTCAAAAACCCTTCAAGCTAAACTTGAGGGGTTTTTTAATTTTACTTGAGGTTTTTTTCGCTGAAGAGTCCACTGTCATTTCTATGGCCAAAATGAAAGTTAAAAAAATTCCTCTTTACGAGTCGGTCCACTGGTCTAGCTTTTCGCCTCATCCGGTGGTTGGGGTCGACGAAGTGGGACGAGGATGTCTTGCTGGGCCTGTCTATGCGGCTGCGGTTTGTCTGCAGTCGGAGGAGCATTCTGAGCATTTCACTGATTCCAAAATTTTATCCGAAAAACGGCGAGATGAAATTGCACCGTTGATTTTAAGTAGTCACTGGGTAGGGATCGGGTTTGCATCTGTCGAAGAGATTGATCAACTCAATATTTTTCACGCTTCCTTGCTGGCCATGAAACGGGCCGTGAGAGAAGTTGAGAAAAAAATGAAATTGAAAATCGGTCATCTTTTGGTCGATGGGAGTTTCCGCGTTCCGGGGCTGAAGTGTGAGCAGACTCCTTTGGTAAAGGGCGATCTGCGCTGCAGTTCGATTTCAGCTGCCTCAATTGTCGCAAAAGTAACCCGGGACTGTTTGATGACCCAAATGGGAGAGATGTTTCCAAATTATGGATTCGAACAGCACAAAGGGTATGGCTCTCCGGCCCACAAAAAAGCGATTGAAAAGCATGGACCCTGCGTCCACCACCGGAAATCCTTCTCGGGGGTTAAGGAATTTATCTTGGGGCCTGAGCTGTGAAGAAGCTGCTCTCCAACATTACTTAAAACATAATTACAGTTTGCTGAGTAAACGCTGGCGCTCTCCTTTTGCTGAAATAGATTTGGTTCTTCGCTCAGCCGAAGGAGTTTTGACTTTGGTTGAAGTCAAAAGTCTCCCGAACCCCGATTTTTTGCATGTGCGATTGACTCCGATTCAACTTCGGCGACTGCGCCGCACGGTTTTGTTTTCCCTAGAAAGAGATCCGAGCTGCTGCTTGGAGCTAGCACTGGTGGGGCCGAAAGGCGAAGTCCTCATCATTAAAGATGTTCTCAGTTAGGAGCTTTTGATTGACCGCAGGACTGCGAGCCATTGAAATAGAAGGATGCGACGACCTCCTACCTTGATTCGATTTTTTTCATCGTTTTTTGTTTCTAGTTTGATCGCGGTGACTCTATTGCCGACCGGATTTGTTCTGGCTTCTGATGATCTCAGTGTGTTTTTGAAAAGCAGCGGCTACGGTGCCGCGGCGGGTGCAGTGGTCGGTCTAGCTTCGTTGGCCCTCAGTGAAAATCCAGATAGCAAGATCAACAACGTGGCTCGCGGAGCTTCGATTGGCTTGTATGCGGGAATCATCTTTGGGCTGTCGAGCATTCAGAGTCGACCGCCAGCGATTCGCTCTGACGACGGGACTTCATTTTGGATTTCTCCGCTCTTTCACTCGACTCATGCGCAAACATCGTTTGAGGGCCTGGGCTTGAACTGGGCTATTTTATATTATTAAATAATTTAGCTGTAAATTCTTAGTTTAAATTCTTTAGCTGTAAAATTATATGACCGATTGGTTAGAGTCCAAACTTACTGATCACTTCTTCTGTCAGCGGAGGTCTTGATGATCCATCCCAGCTGAAGTTTGCGTTTAACATGATGTTGGTATCACCGCCCGGAACTCGGTAATGAGAGATCATAAAATACAAGCAATCACCCGGAAGCCGAAACTGAGCGCCGTAGCCCCAGCTCTTCAAATAATCTCCAGCTGTTGGCTTGGGGGTGTAGGTGAATTTACCTATGAGATCGAGCCACGACATGCCTTTTTTCGTGGTGAAGGTGATGTCTTCGGTTCGCTTTCCAACCTCTTGATTGGCGGAAGCTTCAAAAGCTAATAAATGTTCGAGCTGAACAAAATCATTCTGTTTATTGCTGAAGCGCATCCGCGAGGTGGTGTTGGTGACTTTCTGGTAGGGCTTGTAGACTGAATATTGGTACACATTAAAGGTAGGCAAAGAGATTTTTAGCTCAGAACTAAAATCTTTTAGAGGCTCTCCGTTAGGGTTTCTTTCTGACAAGTACACATCATAAGTCTGAGCAATTTTCCAAGTTAAGAACTGTAGATAAGCTGGAGTGCCGGCCTCCCAATATTTCTGTGTCAACTTGTTGGTTACTCCGATGGTTATCAGTTTTCTGGCATAGAGCCGGTCGTTGTAATCGTATTGCAAGCCTGTTGCACCGTTCAAATCTGTGTCGCTGACAGCATCGGATGTGGCAAATGGGGTGTCTTCCGAATTCGTGTCGCCGAAAAAAAAATTGTGCGGGTGTTGCAGCCAAGGAATTGTTGTGAAGGAAACTTCTGGCTGAATCTCATGTTTGATTCGTTCACTTTGCAAAGAGTTAAAATCGCCGTAAATGCGACTGAAAATGCTTCTTGCCGCAATGCTGGTCCTTAAATACCGTCGGGTGTTGTGAGTGTCCTCTCCAATGGGAAAAGTGTACTGAGTTTCTCGGTAGCTGATCTCAGGAAGAAGTTCTAAATTTTGTAATCTGATAGGGCGGCTAAGAGTGGGTTCAAAATCCAGCCGTTGGCCAGTGCGAATCAAATCTCGATTGGGATCAAAGGGGCCATCGCGAAGGGGGGTGCAGCCGGGATTTTTTTCCCAGTCGGGAGTATCGCAATTGACTCCTTGAGCTTGGAGATGGCGAGCATTGGGCCCATTCGCTATATAGCTAGAATTCATTCGGTCAAAGGCCGAGTTCGATCTCACAAAGTTGACATAGTCCAAATTGACTCTCGCCAAAAAATCACTGTCGCCGAGTCTTGTGGCAATTTGCGAAAAGCGAATTTCGGGGAGTCGGTGAACGGCGTCGTCGTTTCCGGCCAGTGGATCCGATTGAATCAGATTGCGATAGTAAGAAGCATCCACGCTGAAATGCTGATCCGAGGTATTTTTGCTGAGAGAGCTGCGATTTTCAAGTGCCGAGTCTCCGTGGTTCGCTGTCTCCATGGGAAAATCTTTGGGATATTGCAAATCACTTGTGTTGTTAAGTTGAGCCCGGTGAATGAAATTGTTGGGCATTTCATAGTAGTGATTGTAGCGCAGAAAATATCGATTGACCGCTTCGCCTTGAGCACTGGAGCTGCGAAAACTGTTCAATCGAGACTCGTCAGAAAAAACTCGGTCACGTAAAAAGCCAAAGTCCATTTCTCCGCGGCTATTTTCGTTTAAGACATACCGGTAATTGACCAAGCTTTTGAGACCGCGCAACTCATAATTGGTCAGAGTCACTGTGCTGTCTTGGCTCCTTGAAATCGCCCAGAAATAACTTTCAGAAAATGTCAGACCACCGCTCTGAGAGTGCGCCAGCTCAGGTGTGAGCAAACCGGACTGTCGATCTGATTTCAGTGGCACTAGCAAATAAGGCAGGTAGAAAACCGGGACTCCGGCCGCACGCATGACTGAATTTTTGATGTAGGCATAGCCGCCCATTTCAGCTCGGATGCGTGATCCTGAAAAGCTCCAAGCCTCGGGGCAGGTTGAGCAAGTGGTGTATCTGGCATCGTCTGCGATATAATCAACATCGCTCAATTTTTGAATTTGATTTCCTTCGAACAACACGTTTCCAGACTGAACATAGCCGTCCAAGATCAAACCGGTGTTGGACTCATAATCCATGATGACTTTTTGGCCTGAGATATTCGCTTTTGGAGTTGTCACAGTGACATTCCCACTGGCCTCGATTGTCTTTGCACGCAAGTTGACATGGGCTTTGTCGGCGTGCAGATGTTGGTCTTGATAAATCAGCTGAACGTCACCGGTGAGATCTACGGTTTCATTTTCAACATCTCGACTTGAGCTTTGCGCTTGGATTGTCAGCCCTTGAATTCGTGAAGCATTGGCTGGAGGTGAGCTGGGTGCAGCCGAACCCACTTGAGCCAAAACTGTGATTGGCAGAAAAGTCAGGCACAAAGCTATAAAATTATTGATGAAAAAAACTCGTTTCACTTTATAGTTTACTTTATACTTCACTTTAAATTTCACTT
>JAYTZS010000407.1:0-7819 GCA_043741885.1 Bdellovibrio sp.
AAAGAGTGTTTCCGGCTCAAAATTTGAATTTAGAAACCTAACCAGGAAAATTACGAAAATGGTTCCGATGCTTGCCAAAGAAAGCATAGTATACGAAAAAATAGGATTTTTCCAAGTTACCAAAAATTCACAATAATCATCTCCATCAAAAGCTGACTTAATGGGTTTAATTACAGCGGGCTTTCCCGTAAGCGCCATTACATACGCTTCGGCTATCGCGTACCAATTTTCCTTGGCGGACGGATGCCGGGGAAGCAAACTGCGATCAGGATTAGTGATTCGAATTCGACAAAATGTACTGCTGGACTCGACGACTTGATAAACGCGAGTCTTATTGAACTTAGGAAGAAATCTTTCGAAAGTCTTAAATGCTACTTGAGGTGAGAAAAAGTGTTTCACAATGAAATAGTTAGAGCCTAGAACCTCTTTCGAAATTGATCGATAGCCAGCCCTTTTGTTTAATAGATACGGATCGCCGTGCTGGGAAAACTTTTCTATAAATTCATTAAAAAAATCAATGCTGACCCAATTGCCGACACTTGTGAAATATTCATAATCAAATCCAAAATCGAAGAGAATTCTTTTGGTTTCGTTGGCATTTATGAGTTCTCTAGATTCTAGGATAAAGGGCAAAACAATCGTAGCGTTGAGATGCTGCTTCGTCCATCTGGGGTCCGAAAAATTCCTACTGGCGGCCTGTCTTTCGTCAACGTGCGGTTTGCCTTCTGTAGATAATTTTTTTTGATGTGGTGAAAATCTCAAAAAAGTTTTTGTCGTAATCTCAGTTAACAACTGAAAAGCTGAAAACTTTTGAGTTTTATTCACCCCAATTTCATCAAAAAACTTTTGAGTTTCTGAAAATGCCACACTCCATGCATAGGGATTCATTCCATGTGCAGAAGAGTAGGCTTCGTTATAGATAACCATCAAGGTTAACAGAATTTCGGAGTTTACAGGGTGGGGATAAGAATAGGTTGTTTTTTTGAAGCCAAGTCGTTCATAAAGAGGAATTAATTTTGGTTCGGCTGCGATCAAGCCGTCAGGTCTACCATTCAACATAGCTAAAGTGTGAATTTTTTGAAAGAGTCCTAGTACGATATCGGAGCTTTGTGCTTTAGGAAGTACGACTAGTTTATTAATCTCGGCAATATTTTCAGAGCGAATACCAGGGACCTGCTTGATGTCTATCAGCAATCCCAGACGGGTCGTATGCACACGGTTCAGTCTAAACTCACAACTTGCAACCAGCTGCCCGCCGAGAAAGGCTCCAAGTACAATGCCTTCTTTTTGGATCCCGTCGCCCATTTCTTGCCAGGTCTTTGTTTTTTCGACTTTGCCAGCCTTTGAGTATCCTTTAAATCTTAGTTTAAGTACCTTTTCATAATCCTCTTTATTTTTAACTTCTTTGATAGTGAGGTGCTGTCGCAATTTCTTGTGGAGAAGATTCGATGCATTAAGTTTTTCAATTCTATCTTCGCTATTGTCCGAATCCCCTAAATTTGAAAGATAGTTAGAAATAAGATTATTATAACTCTGAGAGCTACCTTTAATCGAGGTTCCGAATAAAATATTATTTTGATCTCCAGGGCGCGCATTCTCGATAAAAAGTTCAATCTCCGTCTTCCCTAGGTGAGGAATGGTAAGCACAGCATTTCGCAATTCCATTCCTGGGAACAAGTGCTTATTAGACAATGATGTGGAAAGTAACATGCCAGTGGAAGAGGCATTAACCATTTTGAGGTAAATCACGCGATTGGGATCGAGTGGATCTGGACATGAGATAACGGGTGTACTGATGTTATGGGAAACAAAACGCTCCGCCCTACTTAGAACATGAGAGCTTGACTGGGAGAACTCGACGCCGAATAACCCGTTCTCGGAGACAGTTTCCCAAGTAGTTTTGAAGGTTATTTTTTCGGAAAGTTCTTTCAATCCAATTTTAAATAACAAATAGGATTTCTTATCTTGAAACCTATAATCGCCAATCGAAACTTTGAAACATGCTCCGCGATAATGATAGTTTATGACTTCTAGTTCAATTCTGCTATCAGCAGAAATGAGAGAGCAGTTCACCGGCGTAAAACGCAGATTGGAATCGTTTCTGTTTTCCTGTCTTCGATCCGGCATGCTCATTAAGTGGTTGCTCCCGATTATTCATCGGAGAGATGAGCTATTTTCATGAGTGATTCTCAGTGTTAACATCCACAGCCAGGCCATTGGCTGGCCTTTCCCACTTGCAATTCACCTCCCGATCCCGAACAATATTCGCATGGCGAAATCTCCCTTCGAAAAAGTCAGGTCTTTGGTCGAGCGTAAGAAGTTATTTATAGCCTTGCTAGCTGAGCGCAGTGAAGTTGTTTGCAAGGGCGAAGGTGAGGAGCTGTTTGTCTTTCAGCCAACCGAGATTGTCAGCGAGTCTTTGCTGCAAGGGCATATGACGAGCGTCGATAAGATCCCCGACAAAGATATGGAAATCATTGGTAACTTTTCTGTAGCCGGTGAAAAGTATTTTTTTACGTCGCAGTTTAAAATAATGCCGCTGCAGGGAGCGATTTTTCATTTGTCGTGTGATGTTTTTAAATTGCAAAGGCGTGGTTCGCTAAGGTTGCATATTCCTAGCAGTCTTGGGATTCATTTGGCGATCACGGAATTCTCAGGCAAGGCAATTTATTCTGTTGCGCAAATTGCTGATGTTTCAGCGGGTGGGGCTCGAATCTTTTTTTCAGATTTGGCGTCGCCTGTTCCTTTAGCTAACAACTCCAAGACTCCAGAGCTTCGGCCGGCGGATAAATTCAAGGCCATTTTGCATTTGGGGACGAAGCGATCCCTCGAAGTCAAAGCTGAAGTCAAACATGTTCAGCAAGCCGTGCATCTCGGGCATATTGTCGATCACATTGGTATCGAATTTATCGAGTCCACTCAAGCCTTAAGAAACCGATTGCTGGCCATGACGATGGATGTACAACAACGAATGACAGCTCTAGATCGATAAATCTGTCCTAAATAAAAATAATTTTAGCGAGGAGTCTGCCGCTCGACCTTTTCTAGCCAATTCCATTGATCTGGTAGGTCACCGCTCTGAATACCGGTGATCTGATTGTAAAGTCTTTGCGCCAGTGGGCCGATTTTCTGCTTGTTGATCAGTTGTTTTTTGCCTTTGTAGAAAAGCTCCCCGATGGGTGAAATCACAGCTGCTGTGCCGGTGCCAAAGGCTTCTTTCAGTCGGCCTTGCTCCGAAGCTTGAATCACTTCGGCGATAGCCAACTGTCGCTCACTGACTTTCAGTCCCCAGGTGCGCAGCATTTCGAGAACTGAATTTCGAACTCCGCCAGCCAAGATGCTGCCATTCAAAGCTGGAGTGATGATTTCATCATCAATCACAAAAAAGGCATTCATCGTGCCGACTTCTTCAACATAAGTGTGAGTCACATCCAGCCACAGAACCTGAGCATAGCCCTGTTTGCGAGCTTCAGTGGCCGCTAGCAAACTGGCTGCGTAATTGGCCCCGGCTTTGGTTGCGCCCAGGCCGCCGGGAGCAGCACGGATGTATTTTTCTTCTACCCAAATGGAAACTGGGTTCAGTCCTTCTTTGTAGTATGAGCCAACCGGCGAGAGCAGCGTGTAAAATAAATATTGTTTAGATGGGCGGACTCCCAAGAAAGCTTCTGTTCCGATCAAGGTTGGGCGAATGTAAAGCGAGCAGCCTTGCTCTTTAGGAATCCAGTCTCGGTCCAAATCAACCAGCTTGCGAATTCCTGACATCATCAAATCTGTCGGTGGAGCTTCCATGCACAAACGCGCAGCACCCATTTGCAAACGCTCACAATTGTACTGGGGTCGAAATAAAACGACGTCACCTGAAGTTTGCCGGAAAGCTTTCATTCCTTCAAAGAGAGCTTGGCCATAATGCAGAACCGAAGCGCCTGGATCGATTTGAAAATTCTGGTAGGGAATTATTTCCGCTTGGTGCCATTGTTTATCAACCGAGAATTTCATCTGAAATAAATGATCAGTAAAATATTGGCCGAACCCCAAATCAGTGGAAGGCGGTTTCGATTTTAGATTTGAACTGAGAGTCAATGAAAGTGTCGACATACAAACCTCCAGCGGAAACTAACGAATGACAGCGAAACGGTCAATCAAAGCCTGTAGCAGATTTGCCCCGCTCGGAGTCATCTTAGGGAAATCATCAAGACTATGGCCGCTCTGGTAAAGCACAAGACATTTGAATCCTGGCACTGTCTTTGCGAGTTCTCAATATGGCAATTTCGAGCAGTTGCTCCAGATCGAGCGACTTGCCAGAACCTGCAATCGGTCAAACTTAACTGGAGGTAAGCGAGTGCGTAAATTAAGTTGTTCTCGTAAAGATGACAAAAAAAATGAAACCAATTCTTTCAAAGCGGTAGCCGTTCTTTTAATGGCAGCAACTCTTCTCAGTGGAGTGGGTTGTGCCTCAAAACACAATCGCTCGAATGTGGTGAAAAAAAATGAAATCACCGAGACGACTCAGCACTCGGCGAACAATTCATCTGATCAATCGAAGACCTCGAGCGAAGCAGCAGCTGGACAGCCCAACACCAATCCGGCCTCAGCTTCCGAAGTTGCTAGTCAATCAGCATCTGCTGCCGGTCAAGCCACTGCTCCCATCAATGCCTCATCAAGTTCAGCTTCAAATTCAGCTTTAGGTTCAACGTCGGGCGATCGCAGTTTAGTTTCAAGCATCGATTTCCAGCCAGGGCGAAAAGGTCTCACTCCCGAAGCCACAGCAGAGCTTAACCGTGTGATTATGGAGGCCAAGCAAAAAGGCGATATTCAACAAGTCAATGTTGCGGTGTGGTCTGATTCGGAAGCGACTGGAGCAGAGGGCCGCAAACTTCCCGCTGCCCAAGTTCAGTTAGCGCAACAGAGAGCGCAAAATATTCAGCGGTACATTGATCGCATGGAACCCTCAGCAGATGTTCGAGTGATCAACATGGCAAAAAAGCCTGCACAGTTTGCAAATTTTGTGCAGTCGCAGAATCCATCGGTGAAAGAAAAGTTGTCAGCTATGGGGATCACTTCAGATGAAATTTCCAATGATCTGAAGGGCCGCAGTTCTTCAGCCGTGGTTGTGATCCAAGTTCGTTAATCTAAGGACAAAAGCTAAGAAGAAGCAGACCCTTCAAGTAAAAGTTTAATTCGTGGAATAGAAACTGTAGAGACAAACAAGATTGAAGAAAAAAATAGAAAGAGAGGCTCTTATGAATGACAAAACTCAGACTCAAGCAGATACATCTAAAAGCAATCAAGCCGATGTGAAAAAAGCGGGGTACGGCAACAGCGCACCAGGCGGCCGTTCTGATTCGGACGACATGGCAACTTCCAGCCAGCAGCAGTTTGGCTCTGATAAACCCACTCCGGATGAAAGGTCCAATCGCGATCGCACCGGAAAATACGACGAAGCCGATCCGATTTGGGTTAATCCCGATGTTCAAATGAACAATGATTCTGGGAATAATCAAAATGCAGAAAACTCTTTGGTCGACTCTCAGACCAAAGCTCCCTGATCAGCAAATTTTTCGCACTTGAGCGGTTGATCGCTCAGTGAATTAAGGCCAATAAACAAAAAGCCCTCTTGATCATCCAAGAGGGCTTTTTCAATTCAGTTTGATTCTTCACCCTCGACCTCTCAGAGGCTGTTTCTTGCCCCCAACGCGCCATTAAAGTTGATGCAGAAATTCTTCGAATTGTTGAACGCAGTTTGAGCAATCGAAGTGACTCTTGTCTCGTGCTGCAATCTCTAGTTTTTCGCCGATACCTGAAAGAGTGGGGTGTCCAAACGACACCCCATTTCCTTTCAGATTGTGACCTACAGTTTCCATCACATCAAAATCATTGGCCCGAAGTGCGGCTCGACACTTGATCAGATCTTGATGACGACGAACAATGTATTGCGCGGCTGCGGCCGGTGAGAGAAAATCTTGTTCCATTCAAAAGGCTCCTCTAAAATACAAACCAAACTTAATGAGATTTTAAACTCATTGTCATAACTGTTGCTTGTGCCAGCTCTCGCTGGAAGTTTAGATCAAGTGTTCGGCCTTCATTTCTTGAAGTTTACGATACAAAGTTTTGCGATCGATGGCGAGATCCTTGGCTGTTTTCTCTTTGGCCCAACTGTTCTTTTCCAAAACATGTTTGATGTAAAGTTTCATTACATGATCTGCTGGGAGAATCTGATCGCTGTTAAAACTTTTTACATCGAAACCAGGTGAGGCAACCACAGGTGCACTGGAGCTTTCAAAAAAGTCCAAAAGATCTTCGGACTCAATGACTCGGCCCTGAGAAAGAACGACTGCTCTTTCCACTGTGTTTTCGAGCTCTCGAACATTTCCTTTCCACTGATTGCGCAAAAGTTTTTCCAATGCGCCCTTGCCAAAACCTTTTGTCGCCACATGATTCATAGCTGCATATTTTTTTAAGAAAAATTCTGCCAAAGGAATAACGTCTTCGACTCGCTCTCTCAAAGGTGGAATGTAAATAGGGATGACATTCAAGCGAAAGAACAAATCCTCTCGAAAACGGCCTTCTTGCATTTCTTTTTTCAGATCTTTGTGAGTCGCTGATAGAATTCGAACATCAATATTGCGCATGGCATTCTCACCAATGCGTTTGATTTTCTTTTCCTGTAAAACTCGCAAAAGCTTGGCTTGCAAGTGGACATTCATGTCGCCGATTTCATCGAGAAACAAAGTTCCGCCTTCAGCTTCCTCAAACAGACCAATCTTCTTTTCAGCTGCTCCGGTGAATGCCCCTTTGGCATATCCGAAAAGTTCCGACTCTAGCAAATTTTCAGGAATGGCCGAGCAGTTGATAGCCACGAAAGGAAATTTCGCGCGGTCACTGAGATTGTGAATAGACCGAGCGATCACTTCCTTGCCTGTCCCGCTCTCTCCACAGATAAAGACATTGGAGTGACTGGTGGCGACTCGTTTGGCCAAATCCAATGCTTTCAAGAAATTTGGACTTCGACCAATGATTGAATTGAGGTTGGTTCCCTCTTTCGTGTGAATCGCCGCTTTCAAAGTTTGATTCTCGCTGCGTAACTTAGAGAAATGCAAAGCGCGCTCAACGGAAACTAACAGCTGTGGAAAGTGAAGTGGCTTGACTACGAAATCGTATGCTCCGGCCTGGATGGCCTCAATCGCAGTTTCAACTGTTCGAGTCGACGTGACGACGATTGTTGGATGATCAATTCCTGCCTCTTTGCATTTCTTGATGAAGTCGATTCCTGACATTGTCGGAAGCTTGAGATCAGTGATGATCACGTCAACTTTTAATTTTCCCTTCGCAAAATCTTTTAGCGCTTGCTCAGGATTGTCATAGCCAACTCCGTCAAAACCCTTTTGCCGAAAGAAGGCGAGAACCATTTCTTGAACATCAAGGTCATCTTCAATTACTAAAACTTTTGTCATCGGACACCTCTGCACGGTTGTATACACAATGTAGCCAATTTCCCCAAGTAAAAATAATTATGCCCCGACAATATGCGTTATGGCAACCTAAATGGAAGAAAATGCCCGCTTAGGGGGCAAGAGATTGGCCTGTATCTTGCCATATTCAGATTCTGTTAGGTCCCAAGTTTAACAATCGCAAGGAGCTTTCTATGTTACGTGCAGCCATTATTTTCTTCGTTCTAGGTCTTGTCGCCATCCTTTTGGGAGCAACTGGATTCGCAGGAGTGTCAATGGACATCGGTCGAATGCTGTTGATCGCATTCTTGGCTTTAGCAGTGATCTCTTTCTTGGCAAGTGTGTTGACTGGAAAGTCACCGCGCAGCCTT
>JAYTZS010000408.1:0-2739 GCA_043741885.1 Bdellovibrio sp.
GAATCTAGAATTTTGCGTTTCACTTTCAGGGAAGGGGTGAGCTCGCCGGATTCGACTGTGAAATCTCTAGTTAGAACTGTAAATCGCTTCACAGTTTCGTAAGCTGCTAATTGAGTGTTTGCCTGGGCGACTCCCTTGCGGACCATTTCGAGCACCAAAGGATTTTGCGTCAATGTGCTGTAATCCGAGTGAGCGATATTTTTTTCTCGAGCAAATTTTTCAACTGCAACAGGATCTAAAGTGATCAAAGCCACTATGTATTTTTTCTGGTCACCGTGAATTAAGACGTTGGAAATGCATGAGTTCAGTTTCAGCAATCCTTCCAACTTTTGAGGCGCCACATATTTGCCTCCCGAAGTTTTGATCAGATCTTTTTTTCGATCGGTGATCTGTAAATCTCCAGAGTCCAAAACTTGCCCAATATCTCCAGTGTGAAACCAGCCGTCGGTGAAAGCTTGTTTAGTCTGCTCTGGGTCCTGGTAATACTCGGTCATAATTTTTTTACTTTTGAGGAGGATCTCACCATCTTCGGCGATTTTTATTTTCACGTCACCAATCGGCCGTCCGACGGAACCAAATCGATAATTAAATGGAGTATTAGCGGAAACTGCGGCTGTGGTTTCAGATAAACCATAGCCCTCTAAAATCAAAACATCACAAGCATGGAAAAACAGAGAGATTTCTTTTGAAATTGGCGCCCCGCCACTCATTGAAAACCGAAGTCGACCACCAAAGGCGTCTTTTACTTTGTGCAAGACCAACCGCTGGGCCATTTCATATTGCGCAAACAACTTAAATGGGATCGATTTTCTTTGCAACTTCAGCTCTCCGACTTCAAGCCCTTTGGCAAGCGCCCATTTGAAAAGTTTATTTTTAAGAAAGCTACTTCCAAGCTGCGAATAAATTCCAGAATAGACCTTCTCAAAAATTCGCGGGACGGAGATTAAAATTGTCGGCCGAATTTCAGTGAGATTGTATTTGATTCGTTCAATGCTTTCAGCAAAAGCCATGTGAAATCCGACATAAGCATGGCCCCAATGTTCAATTCTTCCCAGAACGTGAGCGTAGGGGAGAAAGCTAAGGGAGACATCAGCTTTTGTCACACCGAGAAAGGGAAAAGCTTCTGAGATCTCGCTGATGATCTGCTCATGCCTGAGGACGACTCCCTTCGGAGTTCCTGAGGTTCCAGAGGTGTAAATCAAGGTTGCAACGTCTTGGGGTGTGCAGGTCGAACACAATCTTTCGAAGTCAGATTTTCTTTCTGGCAATTCTTGTGTTCCAAAAGCCAACAGTTCTTCCCAGCTAGTAACTTGCTCGTCAGATTCCCGCACGGACTCGAAACAGATCACCTGCTTGATCGAGGGGCACGCGGATTTCACTTTGAGAAATAGTTTTAACATGGAGCGGTTTTCAACAAAGAGAATCCGACTTTGCGAGTTGTTGAGAATGTGCTGGAGGTCCTCAGCTGTGACTGTTTGGTAAATTGGTACCGTGATCGCTTTTACTCCCATGATTGCGTAATCGCTGACCGACCACTCAAGCCTGGTGTTAGACATCACCGCAATCTTATCTCCTGGCGATATTTTATAGAAAAGCAGAGCCGAGGCAATAGTCGCGATCATATGATAATACTGAGGCCAAGTCAGCTCTTGCCAGGCACCGCCGACTTTGTAAGAGATAGCAACTGAGTCCGAAGAGCGACTGGGCATTTCTAAAACCGCATGGCAAATTGTAGTCAGGGCCGGTGAATTTTTGATTTTTTGCTGATTCATAGTCCAAATTATGGACTGGAAGTAGGCCGGCGTCGACTGAGAATCAAATTGACTTGAACTTTTTGATCATCGCCAACAGTCACAATTTGTTCGGCGGATAGACCGCTAAACGGGTTGTGAGCTTGAATTTTGACCTGTGATCCAGCCAGAACGGCATAGTTTTTTAATGGAAGCTTTTCTTCAATTCGCTGACCATTGATAAAAATCACCGGATTGTTTCCACCATTGGTCAAATCCAGGTTGAGGTAGCCCATTTTTGGTCGACGAAGCAAAGTGGCTTTCACCTGATATCCGCTCTGCACTGCACGCTCTTTGCGCTCGTAGAGCTGAAAGCCTTCTTTGCGCAAGGTGAGGGTGAATTCTTTCGAAGCTTCAATCGGCCTTTGGGCCGGAGTGATCATTCCAGTGTCTTGGCCATCAATCGCAATTCGAGCTCCACTAGGAGAACTTTCAATGATCACATTGTAAAATTCGACTTTCGAGGCACTGTCGATAACTCCAGAAGTTATTGAGCTTGGAGCTGGAGCTGCTGCGGTCGTAAAAGGGGCGGCTGGAGGTGTCGGCGGAGCACTTGCCACAGTCCCTGTCGACACAGCTGGAGTGATTTGCATCGTTGATATAGCAACCGGAGCTGTGGGAGCTCTCAAAGGATGCTTATTCAAATAAAATCCGCCGCCGCCAATCAAACAGATAACAACTGTCGAAACAAGAAATCCAATTGCCGCAGTTTTTGATCGCCAAAAAGAATTCTTATTTGCTCGAACTCGAATTGATGATGTCCTGTTGTTTCGGTTGAGAGCGTCCAAGCGAACATTGTTGCCATAAAAAGAAGGCTGCTTAGTGGCTTTCCTTCGTTTCAAGTCACTAAGATCGGGTACAACGGAATCTTTATCCGAAATAGTGAGATTAGCTTGGTTTCGATCGCTATCGGAGCCGATACTAAGATAACTTCCTTCTTCGGTAAGAG
>JAYTZS010000409.1:0-2738 GCA_043741885.1 Bdellovibrio sp.
AATGAAAACATAAAAACCGACTTATTTTCAACATGTTGCCTAGAAAAGGTAACGGTCACCAACTCGCCCAAAATGTCGTGACCCATCCCTTTTTGAAGACTTGGGCTTGTACTCAAGTCCAAGTAAAGTCGCGCCCACTCATCTCAATAACGCACTGATTTGCCTCGCGACTTATGCAGCCCAATCTGTCTTCGATCGAAAGCAGGAGCTTCACAAAACACCCACTCAAATTAGAAAGATCCCACACTCTTTAGAGAAAGTTCCCAAAAAAAAATATCAAAAACCAGATCAATTCTTTTTTGGAGCTGTTTGACCTTCGAGGTTCTGCAGCAAAGATTTGCCAAAACTAGAAATCTCTCGTCCAGAATCGTTGTTTCTTGAATTCACAGCGGTCGCGGTGAATGTCAAATCGCCAGTGTTGTTGGAAGCAATTACTCCTGAAGCTCCTACTCCTGAATCTAAAATAGTCAAAGCTTTGTAAAGGTTCAATTGCTTCGAGGTTTTGCACTTTGCAACCAAGCTGCTTTCTGAATCCCCAGTGGCCAAGATGTATTTTTTGACATCTTCAGCTTGAAACTGCTCTTTGTGAGCCATCACCAGAACAGCAGCTCCTGTGACAAAGGCGGTGGCCTGAGAAGTTCCGGTCATGTAGCCATAAGAGTTGTTTGGTAAAGTTGAAAGGATGTTTTGTCCCGGAGCTGCGATGTCCACAGTCTCAGTTCCGTAATTGCTTGACGTGAGAACTTCAGTCGAAGGATCAATCGCCGTCACAGAGATGATATTTGACAGCCCGTAATCGGCAGGAAAGTATTTGTGCTTGTCTGAATTCGAGCGTTCATTGCCAGCAGCCGCAACAAACAAGATTCCTTCTTTTCGCGCTAAATCGATGGCGTCATGCTCTTCTTTCGAATACTCAGTACCGCCACCAGAATAGTTGATGATATTGGCGTGCATTTTTATAGCGTAATGAATAGCAGCGACTGTGTTTTTCAAGTTGTCAGTACCTGAAACTTTTGGATCATAATATTTCAAAACCATCAAGGAAACTTGGGGGGCAATCCCAGCGATTCCTTTGCTATTTCCTGCCTCAGCGCCAATGATTCCCGCAATGTGAGTGCCATGTCCATGATTGTCTGTGAGATCCGCATTGTTAGCGACAAAGTTCCAGCCGTTGACATCATCAATGAAGCCATTTTTATCATCATCGATTCCATTGGTTGCACGGTCGTGCCCGGCGGCATCGAGACCGGTCTCGCCTTTATTTTTCCAAAAGTTATTGCTCAAATCCTCGTGATGGATATCGGCACCTGTGTCGATCACAGCCACGATGATTTTTTTGCTCCCTTGAGATACTGACCAAGCCCGAGCCGCATCCGATTTTTTTAGGCCCCATGCTTGATGAATAGAAGGATCGTTCATGATCACGGCAGACTCTTCATTTGTTTTTTTCGATGCAGCCGAGGCTGCTGAGAGTTCTGTCTTTCGAGCGCTTTTTTTATTCGAATGACGAGAGGCCAATTCAGTTTCTCCTGAAAAAGCTGACGAAGAGTGCAAACCCCAAGCAACCAATCCGAGACTCAGGGCGACTGTACTGAGTACAGCCCCTGTGGCGACTTTTGAGTGCCTAATCTTAGCTGCAACTTTAGCTGTCGTCTTAAAGACATTCATTTGCAAAGCCCTCCATCTGCTCTTTACTAGAGCAAAGCGGAGGCCAGTCTCGACTTGGGATTAGTCAGCCTAAGTGTTTGAATTCACAGTGATTTCATTACGAAACCCCGGCATCAATTCGTCGATGCTTTGAAGGACTGTAAATCATCTAGACACCAATTGGGAAAAGGCAACGGTTTCGCAGGATTTGAAAGTCGCGAGTAAAACACAAAATTTCGCAAAACCAATTTAATATAGGCTCTAGTCTCTTCATAAGGAATATCTTCAATGAATTCTAGAGGGTCTTGTTTGAGCCGGGTTTTCAACCAAGAATTGATCGCTCGGTCGTTGGCATTGTAGGCAGCCGCAACAAGCAAAAACTGATTGCGATATTTTTTATTGAGCGACGCCAAAATGGAGGCGCCGAACGGAATGTTCATTTCAGGTCGGTAGAGATCTTCGAAAGACTCGAGCTTGATTCCTGTGTCTTTCTCGTGCTGACGAGCAGCACTTGGGATCACTTGCATCAGTCCGAGAGCGTCGGCGCCCGAGCGAGCTTGGGGATTGAACGCCGACTCTTGCCGGATAATTGAAAGCATCAGCTCTGGTTTGACCGCAAACTTGTCAGCTGAGGTTTGGATTAAATCCAAAAATTTACGTGGAAAGAGAAGCTCGGGATTCTCCTGAAGCAGGCGGCTTTTCAGTTCGGGCGGAAGCGATCCCAGCTGCTGAAATAGCGGATTGAATAAACCCGCTTTGGCATAGGCTTTGAGAACATACAACCAGACATCGGCATCGGCCACGGCCTGTCGTTTCAGATCCAAGGTCTGCTGATCCAAAAACTTTTCGAGAATTTCAGGTTCATCGACAAAAATGAGAGCTTGAATCAAAGATTGATCTGCCGGTGAAATCAACTTTGGTTTGCGCTCTTGAGCAGGGGAGCGAAGCCCTTCTTTCAACAGCGCTGGAAGCTCTGAATTGCTTTCTCGGTAAGCCATCAGGCCGTAATAGCCAATGGGGTCGCCGACCATCAGATCTTGCAGCTCTTTTTGAGCTGCTTCTACTTGATTCGATTGTTTCAGTGAGCGAGC
>JAYTZS010000410.1:0-7769 GCA_043741885.1 Bdellovibrio sp.
AAGACAATGCCCAAATCGTCATGACAATTACTGATATGATGGAAGCCAAAGAAGTCACAAATTTGCTGATTGGATTTGAAAGAGTCGCTGTGAAAAAACCCAACACTGCAATGTTGATCGTGGGAAATGGCCCCGGCTGGAAAGAAATTGAATTCCAGATGCTGAATTTAGCCCTGGGAAGCAAAGTTCTGATGCTCGGAGCTTTGAAGCCAGAAGAAGTCTCAGACTGCATTTCCATCTCAGATGTATTTGTCAATATGAGCTCTCGTTCCACCGGTTTTGAGCCTGCGATGATTGAGGCGATGGCGCAGAAAAAAGTAATTATCGGATCTGAAGTCAGTCCAATTTCAAATATCGTTGAAGATGGCCGAGACGGTTTTCTTTTGCGCCCTGCTGATACGGAATCACTTGGGCATTTGTTGATCGAAATATTCTCTGGCGGCCTCCCAACCATCGATATCGGAGAGAGGGCGTCGGAAAAAGTGACGAATCTTTTCGATACAAAAAAAATGGTTCATTTAATTGAAGAAGCCTACCAAAAAATTCTTTTGACGACGAAAGTACTTAAAAAACAGAAAACTAGACCCTCAATTGACACTGCTCCACCGCTGCCTGCTTAAGTTTATGACTTGCGCGGCGCAAAAGCGTTTGAAGTCCTGGTCAGATGCTATTCGGCCTGTATAATTAAGAGTGTTATCAACTATTTAGCAGGAACCTCCAATGACAAAAGCAGATCTGATTAATTTGATCGCCGAAAAAGCTGGAATCACTCGAGTGAAATCCGAAACTGTGGTCAACACGATTTTTGATTCCATGGTGGAAGCCCTGATGAAAGATGATCGCATTGAAATCCGCGGCTTTGGATCTTTCGTCAATCGCAAATATGATTCCTACAAAGGGCGCAATCCTCGTACTGGTGAAGTGATCAATGTGGATGAAAAAAAGCTCCCTTTCTTCAAGGTTGGCAAAGAGCTAAAAGACGATATCAATAAAACCGATAAGTAATTTTAATCCAGCCTAATCCAGCAAAAACTCAAAAGGTCTCAATCCCTTGATATTTTGGAGACCATTGAGCGCCATAAATAATCTTTCAAGTCCGAGAGCTATTCCCGACGAAGGCGGCAAGCCAGACCGCAGCGCTTTTAAAAACTGCTCATCCAGAGGTGGCACTTCTTTGCCAAGGTTTTTTTTCAGTTGAAGATCTTTTTTCGAACGCTGCAGCTGTATTTCAGGGTCATTTAGCTCGTGAAATGCATTGCCTAGCTCAAACCCTTTCCAATAAATTTCAAAGCGATCTCCCCAGCCGTCGGTGGTCAATCGCGCTAGAGCCGCTTGAGAAGGTGGATACTTTTCAACAAAAAGTGGCTGATCCGACTGCAAGAAAGGTTCGATTTTTTCTAAAAAAATCAGATGGAAGAGGTCATCCCAAACTTCGTAAGAATCGACACTTAAGGAATTCTTGTGGGCCAATTGTTTTAACTGAGCAAAAGAAGTCTGCGGAGTTAAATCAAATTTAAGGTGCCTTTCAAATAACTGCGCAATACTTACTCTTTGAAAGCCGGAAACAGACCCACCTAGAAACTCAATCAAATGAAGGCAATCGTGAAGGATTTGATCAAGCGTCACAAAACTCCTATACCATTCCAACATCCAGAATTCAGGGTGATGCCTTTCAGAGATTTCCCCATTGCGAAAACAAGGTCGAATTTCGAAAATATTTTCCGCACCCACTGAGAGAAGCTTTTTGAGATGAAGTTCAGGGCTCGTGGGCAGATAAAACTTTTTCTTTTTTTTCCCGATAGCGAATTCAGTCGAAAAAAAATCCAAGAATGGCTCAGTCCCCGGGCAAGCTACCAAAGTCGGAGTCTGCGCTTCCGAGAAACTTTTCCTTATAAAAAATTCTCGCACCTGTGCTATGTATTGAAACCATTTTTCCTGAGTCTGTAAATCTGAAGTCAAAACCAAGGGAGATTCCAGCGCTGGAGCCAGTAGAGTCAATTCCACAACTTGCCCTTGCCCTTTTCCTTGCTCGATGCGAAGCGCCACCCAATCATGAACTTCAAGAATTCCAATTGGAAAATTCAAACTGGCCGAGAAATTCCACTGTCCTTTGTCTTTCAAAGACAGTGAGTTAGAGTCAATCTCTTGGACCCGACCGCACACGCCGGCATCAGCCGGTGCTTCAGGATAGGATTTCCAAATATTTTTTAAGAATTCTTCTCGGGTGATCACAAGCCTTTGTAGCAAGAGCGAACTTAGAACTGAAGAAGATTCTCAATTGAAAGATCGAACAAGCCGGCCCATTTGCTTTTGCTGTAGACTTTTTTACATTGCACCTGACTCGAGAACAAAAAATCATTGGGACGACCGTCATTCGCCTTTTTTGGAGTTGCCGACTGAATCATTGTGTCCCACCCCAGACGAATCAGTTCCGTATTGCTTAACAGCTCTCGAGCTCGCCAGCCGACATATATATTGCGAGCATACTTTGGTGCCAATTTCTCGGCAAAATCAGTCAAAGTCTGAGTGCTACCGACACTTTTTAGCGCCTGGTCTAAGATCAAAACTCCGCGGTTCATGCTGACAAACTCATAAGGAAACTTCAAACCTTGATCCATAGCCCAAGAAGTCCATTGGCTAAAATCTTCCTTGGCTCCAAGCGATGCCTTCTGTGATTTCATCCTTTGCTCAATTTGCCGAGTCAGCTCACTCTGAGAGATCTGGTTTTCAGCTTTAGAGCTCACCGCCCAATAACCTCGAGCTACCAAATCAGCTCTGCTTAGAGTGATTCCGACCACAGCCAGAAGAATTTGCGACTGAGCATCTTTGGTGAGTACTCCTCCCATTCCAAAATCGAGAATATTTAGCTGGATCCGAGGGTCCTGCACATCCACCATAAAATTACCTTGATGCAAATCCGAATGAAAAAATCCTGATTTGTAGATGACTTCCTCAATCCACATTTTTGCAATATTCTCAATGATGATTTTTTCTAGATCTGGAATCATCTCGTGATAAAGTTCAGCTTCTGAGTGCAATTTTTTTCCGCTAATCAATTCTTGGACCATGAGATTCGAATTCGGACTTAGCTGGATGACGTCTGGCACATTGATTTTCAAGTCTGTTTTGTATTTCTGCCCTCTGAAGATCAATGTCTGGTTATAAACTTGGCGACCCTGTTTTTGGCGTCGAATAGTCGCTTGCAAATCCAATTCATCCATAATTGTTTGGTTCAAATCTTGGACTACGGGCAAAAGTCGAGGCAAACCAGCTTTTTTGAAACGTGAGTCGGCGTCCAGGATTTTAGCGATTTCAAGCAGGATCTGGCCATCTTCTTTGACTCGCAAGTCGATTCCCGGCTTGAGAAATCGAATGACCACATCTTCAGGCCCATTGGCAGTCGGGATGGAACCTTTGTGAACTTGAGCCATTGTTCCTGTCCCTAGCGGTTTTAACTCAAAACTATTCCAGTGATAAAGGCTGCGCTCTCTCTCAAACAATTCCTGCACCAAAACAGGTGGGACCGGTGAAACTTTGGACTCTAATTTTTTCAACAATGTTTGGAAAGCTGGATCAAGTCCCGGCCCACCGGATACAATCTGCATCAGCTTTTGAAACTGAGGACCGCCACTCATCAACAATACTTCAAATTTTTCCATTGACGTTGCATTCAAATCCAAGCTTAAAAATTGTGAAACGATTTGTTTTTTCGATGCGGATCCGAGCCGGCTAAAGTAATTTTGCAGAACTGCTTCGATGAACAGTTTCATATTCGGATCCATCTGGTTCAGTTGCCCCGACTGAGCTATTTGAGGGCCGATTTGATTGATCACTTGAACTTGCTGTTGATATATTTTGGAGACTAGTTCAAAGCCTTTCGTTACCAGCTCGGGATGGTCAAGAATACTTTCCTTGATCGAATTGAAACCGCCCTTCAAACTTCCAAGATTTAAACCACCCAGATTGCTTTTAAGTTCCTGCAGTTTGATCGCAAGCAGACTGGAGCTCTGATTGAGCAGATCCTGATTTTGAGTGGCCATGAATCGATCTATCTGCGTTTGCAAACCTGAGTCACCAGCTCTAAATTTCACAGGGCCTCGTAGCATGCCCTTTTCGATCAATTGAAGATCTGAATTGAGAGAGTTGGAGTTTGGCCAGGGTCCCCGGTAAGCCTCTAAAAACTCGGAGAACTGCCTGAGCTTGATTTCTTGAGGTGGTAACGCAGAGTAAGCTTTGACTGTCTTCTGAAGTCTTTGAACCAAACGATTTTGCACTTCTGGGCTCTCATCTGCTCCGGCCAATAAATAGGATAGAACCAATCTCTTTTCATAGGATAGAATCCGCGCCGAAGCGTCGGTGCGTACCTGGGCAGCGACAGAAAAAGAACCATAAACCAGCAAAACAAATGGTAGAAACAGAGATTTGATACGTTCCATAGGTCGTGTTATAGATCAACTTCTGTGCCAGGCTCGTCTCAGCAGTGGGGCCAAACAGTCTTTTTAGAGCTGCCAAACTTTTAGACAAGGACCCTTTTTACTACATGCAAACTTCACTTTCTATTCCGCTTTTTCGAGATTTTCCATTGGATCTTTTAGGCACTCTGAAACGCTACAGTAGACAGGCCGATTGGCTCAGTCTCCGCTTGGTTGAAGAAACCACCCACAACAGAAGTGTGCGCAACATTCGCCCAGAAGGCAATTCGGTGGTCTTCGACCGCGGAGTAATGATTGAAGTTCTCATAGATGGCCACTTCGGTTATGCCGGGACCAGTGATCTGTCCCTCGAGGGATTGGATCGAGCCTTTGAGAAAGCTCAAGATCTAGCGGCTGCCGGCGCTCAACACAAAATTTACTCCTTTACTCAAGCTCAAAGGCCCGACTCGAAAGGCAGTTATCAAACTGCTGTTTTTCGCGGTCTGGATTCAGAAAGTCTCAAAGGATTCACGGATCTTTTGCTTGCAGCAAGTCGGCAGTTAAAAATCTCAGATAAAATAGTCACAGCCCTAGCCACTTCAAGGATCGTCGAAACTAAGATCCACACAGTTTCAAGCAGTGGTGCCGAGACTTTGCAGGAATTCCTAATGCTAGCAAGTAACTTCTCTGCGACAGCCCAAGAAGGAACTGAAAGCCAAACCAGATCGGCCAACGGCGGCGTGGCTCGCTGTCTGCAAATGGGTCTAGAAGCTTTTGACCGAGAAGAAATCCTTGAAATATGCTCTCAAGTGGCTGAGCAGTCTTTGGCACTTTTGCAAGCTCCGAACTGCCCGGAGGACACTCGCAGTTTGATTTTAGCACCCGATCAGATGCTTTTGCAAATTCATGAATCCATTGGACACCCACTGGAATTGGACCGGATCTTGGGCGATGAAAGAAATTATGCTGGTTCTAGTTTTGTTCAAGCATCTGATTTCGGGCAGCTCAAGTATGGCTCTGATTTGATGAATATCACTTTCGATCCCAGCATGCCGGGCCAGTTTGCTTCTTACGCTTTTGACGACAGCGGAAACCCAGCTCAGCGAGATTTCCTGATTGAAAAAGGAGTCCTTAAGCGCGGGCTGGGAAGCTTAGAATCACAAAGCCGTTCAGGACTTCCTGGGGTCGCCAATTTTCGCTCAGCTTCCTGGAACCGAGCTCCAATTGATCGAATGGCCAATATCAACCTGGAACCGGGACAATCAAGTCTAAAGGAAATGATCGCTCAGACTGAAAAAGGCATCTACATGGAAGCCAACGTCTCTTGGTCAATCGATGATTACCGCAACAAATTCCAATTCGGCTGTGAATATGCTCGTTTGATCGAAGATGGAAAGCTCACAAGTCTTGTTAAAAATCCAAATTACAGAGGAGTTACAATTCCTTTCTGGAATTCACTAAAAGCAGTTGGTTCCGCCGAAGAAGTAGAAATTTACGGCACCCCCTGGTGTGGAAAAGGCGAACCGAGCCAAGTGATTCGAGTTGGCCATGCCTCCCCGCCTTGCCTGTTTGAAAATATCGAAGTTTTTGGAGGCAGCAAATGAGTTTTTCAGACCGGCTAGAGGCACATTTTGAAAAATTGAGTCAGTCCATTTTTTCGACACTTCGGTCAGACGAAGAACTGAATATCACTTTGAATGCCGAGCAGTCAGACTTTGTGCGCTTCAACCGAGCCAAAGTTCGACAAAACACGTTCGTGGAACAATCTGCGATCTCTCTGCAATTTCAGGCGAAACGGCGCCAAGTGACTTTTGAATTCATGCTATCAGGAAATCTAAACACTGACTGCAAGATGAGTGAAATGCTTATATCTAGAGCTCGTCTCGAAGTTGATGCTCTGCCTGAAGATGAGTTTCTGGTTCCTATGGAAAATCGTGGAGAAAGCCGAAAGGTTCACAGAGGCTCTTTGCTCTCAATCCAGGAAGCCATGAAAACGATCACTCATATCGCTCAAGGGTCAGATTTTGTCGGCTTTTACGCCTCAGGACCGCAAATCCGGGCCAATCGAAATTCCAGGGGCCAAAAGCATTGGTTTTCAACGGAGAGTTTCTTTGTCGACTACTCATTATTTACCATCAATTCAGACGGTGAAAACAAAGCTGTTAAAGGAGTTTACTCAGACACCAGCTGGGACGCAGCTCAAATGGAAAAACGTTTGCAGCTTTCAAAAAACCAATTGTCCCTGAGCCAAAGAAAGTCGATGCAGCTCAAACCGGGAAATTATCGGACCTTCTTGGCTCCTGGCGCAGTTTCAGAAATTTGCAGCCAGCTCTCACAAAGCGCTTTGAGCCTGAGCTCTTTAAAAAAAGGCAGCTGTGCATTTTCAAAGCTGTATGACGGGCAAGTGGTTTTATCACCTCAGTTCAATTTGCAAGAAAACTTTGCCATGGGCTTTTGCCCGCAGTTCAATTCTCTGGGAGAGCTTGCTCCCGAGAGATTGAAATTGATCGATGCTGGTCAACTCAAAAACATGCTGGTAAGCTCAAGAGCCGAAAAGGAGTACGGAACCAAATCCAATGCTGCGGACAATGGAATGTTCGGAACTGAGTCCCTGAGATCTCCCGAAATTAGCGCAGGGAACTTACCTGAAAGCCAAGTGCTTGAAGCTCTCGGCACCGGCTTGTACTTGAGCAATCTTCATTATTTGAACTGGAGTGATCTGTCCTCTGCCCGAATCACTGGAATGACTCGATATGCCTGTTTTTGGGTGGAGCGCGGGGAAATCGTTGGGCCGATCAAAGACATGCGTTTCGACGAAAGCCTTTATCAAATCTTAGGAAGTTCATTGGAAGCTTTAACTCGAGAACAGCATGTCGATCCTGGAATTTCCACTTACTTCCATAGGGAATTAGGCGCTAAAAAGATCCCGGGAATGTTACTCAGTCAGTTTTCGCTGACATTGTAGTCATTTGATTGTTGGATTTGATTGGTAGACGATCTTTCTGTAAAGAGTGGGTATTTTGTGTAGCTCCACTTCTCGATCGAAGTGAGACTGGTCTTCATAAGTCGCGAGCCTGCTCAGTGCTGCAATACTCAGTTTAGTGGCGCGACTTTACTTGTGCTTGGGTACAAGCCCAAGTTTAAAAAATGGGTAGCGGTCACCACATTTTGGGCGAGTTGGTGACCGATACTTATTTTCTAAGCAACGTGTTGAAAAGAAGTCGATTTTTATATTTTCATTCGAACGTTATGCAGAGAAAAATTTTGTCCTGATCTTCCCTGGAAGGCCTACCGAAAGTTGGTGCAAGGGTGTTTTCAGAACTTGGGCTTGTACCCAAGCACAAGTAAAGTCGCGCC
>JAYTZS010000411.1:0-2722 GCA_043741885.1 Bdellovibrio sp.
AGGATTTAGCGAATTTTTAACCAAGCCCATTCGCAAAGATTCACTGATCGAATTGCTATCGCGCTATCTTCCTGCTGAACACGTTTTGAAAGATGCGATTTCTAATTGACTGGATCGCCGAGGACGGATGGTAGAGTCAGCTGGGCTTTCTGGCTGAATCAATCGCGTGCTACCTTAGCCGTTTATAAAATCCGCGCTCTCGACGATACCAGCCTATCGAATAAATCCGAACCACTGAATGGCAGCTTTTCCTATAATATTTTCTTCTGGTAAAAATCCCCAGAATCGACTGTCACTTGAGTTGTCTCGATTATCGCCCATGACAAAAAGCTGATTTTTAGGAACTCGCACGGGACCGAATGGACGATGAATCGAAGATACTAACTTAGTTTCATATTTCGATTCGTCAACCCGCCGTTGGTTTATGAACAACTCGCCTTTTTCACTGTACTCAATTTCGTCGCCAGGCAAACCGATCACGCGCTTGATAAAGTAAATGCTTTCGTCCACTGGATATTTGAACACGACAACATCACCGCGTTTAGGATCTTGAAATTTCGTAAGCCATAATTTGGTAAAAGGCAGACGGACTCCATAAGCAAGTTTGTTTACAAATATGCGATCGTTGATTTGAAGCGTCGGCTCCATGCTTGCCGACGGAATGAAATAAGCTTCAGCGACGCCCCAGCGAATGGTCATCGCCACAAAAATCGCCATCGCTGTTGAACCTAAGCCCTTGATTTTGCTTTTTTTATTTTTGATCATCGAAATACTCCTTGGTTTTGTTTGGATCATTTAGTAATCTACATTGGACATAAAGTAAAGTATACTTGACCTATTGTAAAGGGTAGATTACTATAAAGTGACGTCGATTGGAAAAACTGCAAGTGAGCTCAAAAATAAGTTGAAGGTCGCTCGGGTCACTCACGGTGATCTGACTCAACAGCAATTGGCAGAAAAAGTGTCTTGCTCACGACAGACAATTATTTCGATTGAGAACGCCAAGTTCGTTCCGTCAATCGAGTTGTCGCTCAGAATCGCTAAAGCTCTGGGTGTTTCCGTGGAAGAGATTTTTTTCTTAGAAGAAAATGCGGGAGAGTCTTAATGGCGGATTTTAATTTTTTGCGCTTGGCGCTTTTGATCACAGTCGCTGTCTACTTTGTTTTCGAACATTTTGATGAAAAGCAAATCAAAGATGAACGTGAAGAGTTGATCCGCCTTAAAACCTACGAGCTTGTCCACAAAGTCACGACAATGGCGTTGTGTCTGATCGCACTGACCTACTGCGTATTCCCATGGATGAACGCTCTTTATCCTGTGCTTGCCCTGATTTTTGCCTTTTTCTACACTGAGGTCCTTGGCAAGATTTATTTCAGAAGAAAAATTTAATTTATTATGCTTGCTCCCGGGCCGAGCTGAGCCGGAGGATTTGCGGCGTGTACGCGAGATTACTTAAATAGCACACCGGGGATCTCAGAAAGTTCTGATGAAGAGCCCCGGTTTGAATAAATTCCTGAGTTTTAAATTATTGGAACTTCGCCGAAATCATGCCGACCTCGGCTGCAGTTTAAAGATTAACTAGGACAGCATGGTAATGTTGAGCGCTGCCTTCCGACGTGTTCAGTTTAGGCTAACCCACACCTAGGAATGGCCCCTCACTCACCTAATCGCTACAAGGATATTCTCGACCATTTCTTCAGCAGTTTGAATCCCAGAATCCAGGAAAACAGTCTCATTTGGCATCGATGGAATTGCAGATAAGCATCGATCCACTTGATCCAAGCGCCACTGCCGAATCTCCTGATCTTCTCGAGCGTTATTGGGAGCCATCACCTGGGCAGCAATCCGTTGGCGCAGAGTTATTTCCTCCAGCTTTAGAAAAAAATGGAAGATATGCGGTGTAGACTCTTTTAGTCCTTGGTAAACCTCACTAAGGTATTCAGGGTGAACAAGGGTCATCGGAATGATTAGATCTTTTCCGAATTGCTCTACAAGATTATTTGCAAACAAAATGACGTGCTCTCTCCACATAGAGAAATTTTGGAAATCTTCCGATCGAGCTTCAGGCACAGTTTTATGAATTATAAATCCGATCGACTCTGGGTCAAAGATAACTGCATTCGGCAAATGCTTCAAAAGCGAAATAGCCAAAGTTGTCTTTCCGGAGCCAAACGGCCCATTGATCCAAATTACCATTTTTGTTACCTACAATCTTTCCACGAGAAGTGATAAAAGCTCTGCAAAACATGCATCGACACTTTTGCCACTAGTCTCAATCAAGATCCTATCTTGATCCCATGGGTGATAATCTCGCTCCTGAACTTCTTTCCAAGTAGGTTCGGTCAGTTCCGCCAATGTGGTTGAACGAGTTTCCAATCTCGCTTGATGTTCGACTTTATTTGAACAAACAACCTCAATATTAAAAAACTGAGCTCCAGCTGAAGTTGCAACCGCATTCCATGCATCCCTGGTCAGACCCCAGGGGTTGACTGAATCACCAAAAACCGAATGACCTAAAAGTAAATTTTCCCGAGCAATATAATAAGCGACACGGTAGCACCTTTTACCTGCATCAGGAACTTCTTTCTCTCCCTTGAGACTTGCCTCAATTGTATCAATCCGTAAATAGGTTGCGCCGATTTTAGCAGCGAGCTTAGAGGCTAGAGTTGTTTTTCCACTCGTAGGCAGTCCGGAAAATATAAAGAGTGTTCTTTTATTTTTC
>JAYTZS010000412.1:0-2722 GCA_043741885.1 Bdellovibrio sp.
AAATTGGCCGTTGTTTCAGTTAGGGTATCAACTTCAAACTTGAAGGCAAGTCTTATGAGCGGAACAGAAACAATAGAAAAACCAGGTGGAATCACCGACGAAAATACCGAAGAGGACGTGAAAAAGCCTCGGATGTATGTGGTGCTTGTGCACAATGATCCTTTCACTCCACGCGGGTTTGTTGTTGAAGTGTTGCAAAGATATTTTCAAAAGACAGCTGCTGAAGCGGCTGGCATCATGATCCGAGCGCACACTCAGGGGCAGGGGGCCGTGGGTCTTTTCACTTTTGAAATTGCCGAATCGAAAGCTTCGGCTGCCAATGAGTATTCGAAAAGCCAAGCCCAGCCCCTGACTTTTACAGTTCAGGAAGAGTAGGCTTTGTTTTGTAAGTCTAAGACTGTCTAAGCTAGCCTAAGACTTCAAAATCGGCGGAAGCTTGTCCATCAGGATCTGATCGGACCCAGAAGTGAGATGGACATCGTTCAAACGCAAATCTTCAGCAATTTTCCAAGCGGCTTTTCGGATGCGAGCACCGGCTTCAGAAATTGAAATTCGGCCAGCACTTCGTAAGAAAAGAATTCCGCGCATTTGAGTCAGAACAAATTCTCTTTCAACTGCTGAGATAATTTGTCCCTGGAGGCCGATCAATTTCGAGTGCAAATTTAGAGGTTTCATGACTAAGACCCTAAGGGAAGGGGGCGGTCACGGCAAGTGCATTTTGATGCAATTGAGAGAAAAAACTAGAGTTATCCACTCCGTTAGATCTGACCAAAAATTTCTCTCAGCTCCGGCCTTTTTTCAAAAGCAAATTCGCAACAGAATGGATGACAGTTTCAAACCCCGTGGGTATTTTCCAAAAATGGACAAAAACAAAAACAAAGACAACCAAGAGACGTCAGAATTAGTCATCGGTGGTTTCTATGAACACTACAAAGGCATGCGCTACAAGGTTCACGGAGTGGTCCGCCATAGTGAAACTCTCGAAGAACTTGTTCTTTATGAAACTCTTTACGAAAATCCAAGAGGCCGAATGTGGGTTCGTCCTCGCGAAATGTTTTTGCAGTTTATTGATTTAGCAGGCGTGCGAACTCCGCGATTTCGTTTGCTCAATGAGCCGCCTCAGTCGTAACCACACTCATAGCTCGGCCAGTTTTATCAGTTGGTGGAAGCGGCAAATTTTGCGCTTGCGGTGGCAACGAAATCCGAGTCAGTCCCCAAGCATTGTCAAGCAAGAGCTTTTGTGATATCCACAGCTGCCCGCCAGTGCATTCAAGAGCAGGGTTGTACCAAGGCTTGCCGTTGATCTCTCGGCTGCAGGAACCAGCTCCATACATGTCGCGAACGAGATAGTCACACTGTCCCTGGTTTTTGCGCGAACCGATCACCATCACCGAATGGCGGAGACAACTTTCACTGTAAGCACCTTGAGCGGAGACTCCCCGATATCCGGGCTCTCTGAGCATTTGTGAGCAAATAGATGCCTCCAAAGGCTGAGTCGCTCGCAATGTGGAATGAATCAAACGGGCTCGTTCCTGCCGACTCAAACCGCTGCGGTCAAATTCGATTCTTTGGAAATTGAATTCATCCTCAGTTGAAATCTTGCCTTTGCATTTATCACCTAATAGAGATTCGACAAAGGAAACAAAGGTCGTGGCATGCCGAGCATGATGAGACATTTCATTGGCTAGAGAAGAATCAGTGGTGAATTCAGATTCTTTTAGCAGCGCACTTAGCTTCTCGTTAGAGCCAGCGTGCGCGGGTTTGCCTAAACTGTTTTTAGTGAAATACTCTTTGAGAAGGTGATAAAAGTGCACAACCTTCTCTGGTTTTAAATCGGCAAACAAATCTTCTTGAGAGCAGACCCCTTTGTCTTTCATTGCTTGAAGAGCTTTGGCAATTTCTCCAAACTCTAAACCCTCATCTGCTTTTTTATACAACGTCGAATAATTCGTCGCGACCCACCAAGGGCTGATTGGCTGTTTTTTTTTCGCCGGAGATTTTTGCAAACGAAACGCATCGACCAGCTGCGCAGCTGCAGCAGCATAGCAAATATTTGTGTCTTGGTTCCAGTCAGGTCCCGCCTGATCAAAAACTGGAAGTTGGGCCATCACTCCGTCCACGTCCAAACGAATGTTGTCACATTCAAAGCTGGAAGAGCTGGCCAACGCAATTCCCTGTCCTGCAAAGGTTAGCAGCAACACAATTATAATTAACTTCATTTTTTTATTATACAGCACTGAAGGCCGACAAACAGAAATCGAAAGTGCGGTCCAGTGTGTTTTATTACATTTTTCTTATTGAGGTTCTGACCAAAGTAGGGGAATTTATTAAACTCAGAAGGTAAACTTTTCACTCTCGTTCAATAGCATTCAATAGCATTCAAAAGCACTGAGAAGGAGTTTCCAAATGGCCAGTCGTCAAAAATACAGCAGCAATATCGCTCAGAAACTTTTACGAAAGATCAGTTCGAAAAATCAAACTTCAAGTCTGACCAACAAAAAATCAGATTCATCAAAGGGGGCTGGTGCACAGGAGGATGAGCACCGCTGGGAAGCTTCTCAAAGCACCATATCTGAAGGTGGATCGAGTGAAGACTAGAGCAGATTAACCTGCTGGAATCCTTTGAAGGTCTAATCATCATGAGGTGCAGTCATGGATGGACGCCGCTCGTTTGTAGTAGTCTTTGTTTCAATCTTTGCGACGATATGTTTCTCAGAGGCAC
>JAYTZS010000413.1:0-2710 GCA_043741885.1 Bdellovibrio sp.
GATTCCCACTTTTCTCCAAAAGACTGTGTTGGTGCGAATCAGTTTGGCGTATTTGTTTTGAATTTGAATTTGCAGCAGGCCCATTTGAGCTGTTTTAGACAAACTGATTTTCGATACACTGCCGACATTCAGACCACGAAAAGTAATTGTATCGTTATTGCTGACAGATTCGAGACTTGAGGATTCCAAAGTAAAGTGAACCATTGATTCCATCGAGTCAGTAGGTGCAGCACCGCCTTCTTGGCCTTTGAATTCTTTTTTTGACTCTCCATCAGGACTTCCTGGAAGAACTGAAATGTAAGTTCCACTGACGAGTGTTTCCAGGCCACTGATTCCAGCCAAATCCACTTTCGGAGCAACGACCCAAAATTTTGAACCTTCCACAGCAAATTGCTCAGCTTCTTTTTGCAGAACCACATAGGCAACGACGGCTTTGTTATTTTCTGTAAGCGTCACTTTTTTCACGGTTCCGATTGGGACTCCTCGAAAGCGCACTTTGGTCTTTTCAGCTTGAATGCTTGAAGCATCGTCGAAAGTGATCTGAATGGTAGGACCTATATCTTTTAAATACTCTTTTAGGAGCCAGCCACAGATCGACAGTGCAAAAAGTGGAAAAAGCCAGATGTACCATCGGGAAGCTGCCGATTTGACTTTTCGGTTAACTGTTTTGATCATTGTTTTCTTTCCATAAAAGTTGTGGGTCAAAGTTGGCCGAGGCCAACATAGTAAACAGAACAACAAAAGCGAAAAGCAAAGATCCCAACTCTGGCTTTACTTGGGTCCATGAACCGAGCTTCATCATGGCCACGAGAACTGCCAATAAAAAAATATCGAGCATTGACCAGCGGCCGATGGCTTCAACGATATGGTAAAGTTGGGTTTTGAACTTCGGATGTTTGTAATTTTTTGCAGTCAAGGACAGGTAAAACAAAATGATCAATTTCATAATGGGAATGAGCACACTTGCAAGAAAAACAATGAGGGCGATCGCCCCAGATCCGTCCTCGGCAAGAGAAATAATTCCACCCATGATAGTGGAGCTGTGAACATTTCCGTACAGTTCAATCGTCATAAAAGGCAATAGATTGGCCGGGATCATAAAAATAAGCGCCGTCATCGAGTACACGAGAGTCAAGTCAGCTGACTTTGGAGTTAGGCGGTGATTTTTATGTCCGCAGCGATCGCAATTGATGCTGTTAATGAACCCATCCTGGACCGGAATCGGGTAGGAGCAAAAATGACAGATAAAATAGTATGTCTGAGGCTGCTCGAGCCCGGACTCGTTTTCCATACACTTAGCATTAACTGAATCTGGCAGCGCGGTCATCCAGTTTCCAGCATTGTGAAATTCTCACTCTGAATGGGACCATTCTGACATAAAATTTAGCGCAGACCTTGGTAATATGTTTCGCTGACCGTGCGAATTTGAGCACACTGATCGGCTGTGATCCCACGGCCCGTTGCCATGATATTTCCTGCGATTCCAGTGTGCTGTAGTAGGAAGAAGTGGCCAAACTCGTGAGCAATGATTTCGACGGCCAAGGACCCATCGAGGTGTTGACGACCTATCACCGAATGCAGCCGATTGATATCATTGGGTCCATTCAGCCAGGCCCAGGTCAGTGCATACAAATTGACCTGGTAAGTAGGTGCAAAAAAATTGAACTCTCCAGCAATCGTCAGTGGGAAAGCCTCGCCGGTTTTAGCAAATCCATTGGGATTCAGTTGAGCTCCGATCGAAGCTAAATCATTTTCATTTTGCGGAGGAAAAGAAACTTGCAAAGTGCTTGCGGCCACTTCGCTGATATTTCTTGTAACAAAGCGGACTTGGCACTGCGAGTAGATTTGATTGACCTCAGAGATAAGGTTTTTTAGCCTCTCTTCGGAGATTCGCTCTTTTGCCGAGCTAGAAACTAAATTTCGGATGTCCAACTTTAGTTCAATCATCGCGGGTAAGGACTCTGGCTGAGTCTGAGCTTGGGCTTGGGCCAGAGCCTCAGCTTGAGCAAAAGCTAGAAAGCTGCCAAATACGGTGATTGCCGAAAGAGCTAAAATACGAAATGAAGTCATACAGATGGAAAGAGCAAGCCCAAGGCCTTCTCAAATCGCATTTAAAAGGGAATGAAGTCAGTGACATCCCTAGAGTGACTATTTACGCTAACATCTGGCAAGGAGAAGTCGTCATAGGCTCTCCGTTTAAACTATAAAAAGGAGATTATATGAAGATCATCTTGTTGTTTTGTTTGGGCCTATTGACGGTTAATTCCAGTTTCGCCAACACAGGCTCTTCCGGAATTCTAGCTGATATCGGGATTTTGAAATTCGATACTGAGACTTCAGGGCCAAATTTTGGAAATACAAAAAATATCAACACTTACTATGATCTCAAGGTTGGATATCTAACGGGCACCAACCTTTATGTTGGAGCTATTTATTCCGCTTTCAATCAGGACAACGGAGTGACTCAACCGAAACGGACCTTGTTCGGCGTGACTGTCGGATACCACAACAATGGATGGCTTTTCGACGGCTCGTATTTTTTCGATGGGCAACTGGATGCCGGGAACTCTTTCGTTTTTAAGAAAGCGACCGGGTTCGGAATCGACTTAGGCTATCAGTACATGACAAGTTCCAATTTTTTCTTCGGAGTCGAAGGCTCTTACAAAACCTACACTTTCGCGGAGGTTAATGTCGGCTCTGCTTCACAAAC